>CAXRKA010000121.1:0-27565 GCA_964231155.1 Alphaproteobacteria bacterium
CTGCTCTAATACCTCAAGACTAAACGGCTCGTTATAATGCCCAAGGTCCATCTTTATTTTTTCGATACCCAACGCAGATGACAATCGTTCTGTAAGCAAATATTTTCCTTCATCATCTTGGATCAATTTACCAGAGGACTCTCTAATCTCTTCCATGGTTATCACTTCAACATTCTCTTTGCCAAAAAGATTTTGATACCAAGACACTATTTTATCATAGAAGAAATCACAGGTCGCGTTGCGCTCGTGGAAATAGTAAAGGTAATTGATAAAATCAGCATAGGTCTCTGTGTAACCAATACGTATACACTCTCTGTAAAGAGATTCAATCAGTGCTGATTGACGGCGAATGATCATAATGATCTTCGTTTCTGACCCAAAGAAATCATGAAGTCTTTCAGCTTTATGATAGGTATCAATATTATCTGGACTAAAGGCAAAGCTCATCAGCTCAGAAGAGATACCATAAGCTTTGATGCCTTCTTGCTCTTCAGCAATTCTAAAATGGCGTTCAAAATCTTTCTTTAAACCCTCTGCGACATCATCATAAACAGCTCTCTTCGCATAGCAGAGGTAAAACTCAACAGCTCTTGCAATACTAGTGTCAATGTAATCAATATTACTCTCATGACACCCTATACCCATGTGATAGATATCTGGATGTTTAGCAAAATAATCTCTCTGCAGTGTTGTTGAGAGGTTTTTAGGATAACCAATATGAATGTAGCGTTGTTTACTCATCTATGCCTCATCTTGCCAAACAGCATATCCAAAGCCTGATGCACCAAAACCATTTCCATTATAAAGCATGTAAAGATCGCCTTTATGTTCATAAACACAGCTATAACAATTCATTTCACTGTCCCAGCCATCTTCTGATATATGCATGCCCACTTCATCATCTTTTCGTTCCCAGTGGATACCATCTTGGGACTCAGCATAACCCATAGTATATGGTTCTCCTGTGCCAGAACGATATTCAACAGAGCCACGCGAAGAATACCACATCTTATACACTCCATTGTGATGGATTACCCATGGGCGGCCTATAGCCTCTCCTTCAAACTTATAATCAATGCATATATCCCCTGTCTTATTCCAGTTGATACCATCCTTGGATTCAGCATATTTAATGAGGTAGAGCGGCTCCATGCGTCCATCAATATTAATCCACTCTGTACATGAGATATACCAAGCCTTAAAAGTGTCACCCTCTTTGCGGACACAAGGCATTGCGCTCCAAATCGGATCGACAGTATCCCGATCAAGAAGGGGGCCATCTGAATATTTTTCTAAAGTTTGACCACCATCATGACTAAAGCTTAGACCTGCACATATATGATAAGAGGAAAGAACCTGAGGGCTCCATCCTTGATAATAGAAGTAGATTTTTCCATCGTGTTCCACCCAAGATGCCGGCATTGTTCCATTTTCATCAAATGTCCCTGGACGTCCAAATTCAATCAATGGCTTATCATTAATCTTCAAAACATCTTGCGGGTTATTAATATCAAGCTCAACATAGCTGAGGTAAGAACGCACATGTTGATCACGTGTTGAGAAATAAACGCGCAGCCTATCATCACCCAATTTCATGGCAAGTGGCACTTGTGCATGTGTTTGGCTCCATTCATGTGTTCCATCTGGCTTATAAATAAGACCCTTTTTAATCCATGGCATAGTTAAATCCCTTTAAGTTCATAGCTTTTCTTTGGAAATGGTTTGGTTGGACCAGGTGATATCACAGCCTGTTTTTCGACATCTTTTAAAATAACAGCACCTGCACCAATAACCGCTTCTTCACCAATCGTAATATTATCGCGCAAAGTGGCATTCACACCAATAAAGCTTCGTTCACCCACTTCAACCGATCCAGACACAACGACATGTGATGTTATAAAACAGTGGTCCTTGATGTGCGTATGGTGACCAATATGGTTACCACTCCATAAAATACAGTTATTACCTATAGAGGTGAACGGCTGAATTGTATTGTCTTCAAATATAAAGCAGTTTTCCCCAACAGGCGTATCATAATAGGTCGCTTTTGGACTGATATAGCTGATAAAGTCATATCCTTTTTTCTTACCCTCTAAATATCGATCCTTACGAAACCCATTCACACCCTTGTAGCTTACAAAGGCCATCATCTTATGATCTTCTGGTGAGAATTCATCTTGGATTGTTTCAAAAGGTAAAACTGGAAGATCATTCCATGTGTTTTCCTCTATGAAATCACCATCCATCGTATAGCCGACGATGTCATAATCTGTATCCTTTCGGATATAAAAATCTGACAGATCAGCAAACTGACTGTAAGCGCCAAAAAGTACCAGCTTGTTTGTCATGATATCCACCCTTAAACAAAGTGTTAGACTTTTGAATGTAGTGTCGAGACTACAAATTATTTGTTAAAAATTGCAAAAACCGCACCAAAACAAGACATATACTGCATGAATGAAAGTACATCTGATAAAGCTGTTGATCTTAGTATTATTGTCGCATGCTACGATGCAGAAAAGTACTTACCCCGTGTCATACAATCTATTTTCCAACAAAAAACGAAATATACTTATGAAATCATCGTGATTGATGACTATTCTCAAGACAACAGCTGGGCGGTCTTACAGCAAATACAAAGTAAATTTCCAGACCATGTCAGAATTTATCAATCATCTCAAAATTGTGGATCAGCACGTGCAGCAATGTTTGAAATACGACCAAAAGCCAATGGTCAATACATAGCCTATATCGATGCTGATGATCTTTGGTATACGGATCAAAAAATTGAGAAACAGCTTAATTTTCTTAACCAAAATCCTGATTATATTGCCTGCACACACCCAACTTATGTTCACGCTGAACCGGGTGTAAAAGCTCCGGATACAAAACTCTACGGGCATTACGGCATAAATGAGTGGGATATGGAATTTAGCGCCAAACACTTGCATAACATGTATTGTCACATCTCATCCTATATTTTTAGAAATATCTTTAAACAAGATGACGGGTTCTACATGTCTGAGCCTTTTTCATACACTGTTTTTATGGGTGATGTGTGCTTGCCTGCTTTATACTTTAAAGATGGTGGGAAAGTGAAATGGTTGCCAGAGGTTATGAGCATCTATAGCTATACAGGCCAAGGACGTTGGACACGAAAAACTCCAGCAGATCAGAAGCTCACTATGATGTTCATGCTTTTATCAATGGATCTTGTAACAGACAAAAAATACACGCCATACTATCAAGTGAAGTACAATGCTCACGCACAGGAATATATAGAACAATTTGACGGAGATCCTCGTTTTGCAATGTTCCCTAATGTTCCATTAGAAGATATTGCAAAGATTGAGATGAAAGATCGTATGATGCAGTTTTATTCGTATTACGAATAGATATAAATACTTGTTTTAGCTGCGCGGTGCTTGCTCGATCATATCACAGATACGGTGAACTATATCGTCTGTCATAGCCCCATACATCGGCAAACACATAATACGTGAAGCCAGCTCACGCGCATTTGTCATCTTCACGCCAGATTTTGTGAAATAATCTTTGAAGAATGGATAATCACACGCTAAGTGGTAAAAATACTTTCGTGACATCACATTATAACGTTTTAAAAACTCATAGAGTGCGTTACGCGTTAAACCATAAGCATCTGCATCAATACTAATAATAAAATACTGATTACTGTTTTGTAGGTGAGCATAGCTCTTAATACCCTCAATCTTTTCTAAACGCTGAGTATAAGTCGATATAACCCTGTTTCTCTCCTGATATTCCTGATCCACGAGGTCAAGGTTCAATAAACCAATGGCAGCATGAAGCTCACTCAATTTACCATTGAGGCCCGCTGTATAGACCTTATCCTGTGTTGAAATACCAAAATTTCTTAGTGTTTCTAGATCACGCTTAAAATAGGGATCTTTATAGATTAAAGCCCCGCCCTCAATTGTATTAAATAGTTTTGTTGCGTGTAGAGAAACCATGGAAATATCACCATAGTTTGTTAATGCCGTACCATCGGGCATCCTTGAATTAAAAGCATGCGCGGCATCATAAACCACCATCAGGCCATATTTCTCAGCAATTTCTTGAATACGATAGATATCGCATGGAATACCATAGAGATGAACAGCAACGATAGCACTGGTCTCTGGTGTAATCAGAGCCTCAATCTTATTAGGGTCAATATTCATTGTTTCTGGGTCAATATCGCAGAACACTGGCTTCACATCATCACCCAGCCACTCAAAAACGGTATTGGTTGCAGGGAATGTAAATGGCGTTGTAATCACTTCACCTTTAATACCGGCTGCACGCAAGGCAATCAGATGTGCAATTGTACCATTGTTGAAAAGCATAAGGTTCGGCGCATCCAGCTTTTCCTTAAGTCGCTCTTCAAGCAATCTTAACTTCGGTCCGTTATTTGTAACATATTGTGCATCCCAAATATCTTGGAGATGCTCGTGATAAGCATCTAGATCCGGTAATAAAGGACGAGTGATATATATCGGGTTTTCAAAGGGTTTTAATCCTTCCACATTGGACTCCTGGACAACATATTTTATATTTGGACTATAAAGCATATGAATGATATTGCAATAACGATGCCAAGATCCCCCAAGTCCGTTGCCATTATGCAGCCTTATATTTTCCCTTATATTGGCTATTATCAGCTGATTGCTGCGGTTGATGTTTTTGTAGAATACGATGATGTGGATTTTATTACGCGCGGCTACGTGAACCGAAACAACATCCTTATTAATAATGAGCGTGCACTATTCACAATCCCGGTTAAAAAAGCCAGTCAAAATAAAAAGATCAACGAAATTGATGTGGTTCAAGGCAACAAAGAGCTTAGAAAGCTGCTAAAAACAATTCAACATAGCTACTCTAAAGCACCCTATTTTGAGGCTGTTTATCCAATGATTGAGAATATTTTGATGTCTGAATATTCTAATCTTTCCGAGTTTTTACATTATAGTCTCGTTCAGACCTGTAATTACCTTGATATTGAAACTGAATTATTGCGCTCTTCAAACATAGAAAATGACAAATCGAACCCGGCTGAACAGCGACTTATTGATATAACGAAAATGCTTGATGGTGGTATATATATCAATGCCTACGGTGGGTATGAAAACGGTTTGTATACATCAAAAGCCTTTGAAGACGACGGATTGAAACTTAAATTCATAAAATCAAACATTATGCCTTATAGTCAGTTTGGCGCAGATTTTGTATCTCACCTATCAATTATTGATGTCATGATGTTTAACTCTCCCAAAGACATCCAAGAACAATTAAACAACTATGAGCTAATTGAGGACAAAGAATGACACAAAAGTTTATTCATATTGGGTTTCACAAAAATTTTTCTACATCCCTACAGCGCTCTTATTTCAACACGCATCCTGAAATATATCTTTTGGGTGCAGGGTATGGTGATCATAACCTTGGTTTTATAGACCGTGAGATTGAAATCGCCATTGAGCAACATTTTAGATATTCAAAGGATTTTGTTTACGAAGATTTCAAGGACCAGGTCAAATCAAGTTTCGAGAAACATTTTTAAAGCTGCTGAGGATAATACAAAAATTAAAGCCGTTGGTTTGTCATCAGAACAGATGTCATTCAATCTTTCTCCAGACTCTATTGATGTTACAACGAAAGCCAAACGACTACATGAGATTTTTGGTTCAGACACTAAAGTCCTCATGATTATACGCAATCAAATGGACTTTTTTAAATCCATGTATCGTGAAGCTATTCGTGATGGCTATGGAGGAACTTATAATGACTACATGACATATGTGTACAAATTTCAGTCTCGTAATTTTGTTCCTGATTATTTTTATGATCGCGTATACGCACTCTATAGCTCTCTTTTTGGTAAAGAAAATATTTGCATTATTATGATGGAAGAAGTGCGTGACATGGACACGCGGAAGCTGAAGGTAAGTGATAGCGGTAAAGTTTACCTATTAGAGCGCATTTCTGATTTTATTGGTGTTGCCTGTCCAGATGGTGGTTTGGCACACATTAATCCCCCACTAGAGGCCTCTGTTCTTGTCCAAAAAGCAGAAATCAATCGTTCCAAGCGCTATGGCTTATCAAATTCTATTTATGACGGCTGCCAAATGCACCGCGTACGTAAATATTATGAAGATGTGCTAGAGTGTTCTCCGCCAAAAAGTGATGATGATTGGCGCACCAAATGGGCCAATATTGAAGCAGCAGAGCATCAGGTTCAGTTATCGGGCACAAAAGACAAAAAGATTGATTATAGTTGTGATCCTAAAATTTTAGAGGCACTAGAGGCGCTATATGCAACTCACAACCGTGCTTTTCAGGACTCTTCTGGTGTCCAGATCAGCGACTATGGATATCCGTTTTAAGGATTTCAGAGCCCACTTAAGCCACTTCCAGCAATAATTCTTCTTTCACATTTGGTAGAACGGAAATAATTTTTGTGAGATGCTTTTTTATCGCTCTCATATCACCAGATGATGGCTTTTTCTTCTGCATTGAAAGTTTTTGGCAAAAGCTTTCCAACTCTGAACATGATTGTGCTAGAGCCTCCGCACCAATCACTGCACTTGATGATTTCAGTGCATTGACTGACTTGATAATAGATTGAAAGCTTTTTGACTAAACACTTCTTTGAAGGTTTTCTATGTATTTATCAATATCTTCAAGATAATAGTCTACGCGGTCCGAAAGTTGATTGATAGATTTGAGGCTTTTTATAACCTTTAAATCAATAAAATCAGAGGTTTTTGCATTTTGTGGGGGTGCAATGCGCGCAACGTTTTTCTCAGTATCTTGTGCATTGTCTCCAACAGCCACTTTAAAAGGCAGATCCACAGTAAATGTTGTGCCCTGGCCAACACGTGAAATTACGTTGATATAGCCCTCCAAAAGACTGGTTGTATACTTAACAATGGCAAGGCCCAACCCTGTACCAGAACGTTCTTCGGGGTTAATATTTTCAACCTGATAAAAACGCTCATATATTCTTTCCAAATCTTCTGCTGGAATACCTCGGCCTGTATCAGAGACCAGAATTGAGACACCTGAAGCATCACTATTGGATAACCACTTAACAATAACGTTGCCTTCATCTGTATATTTAACAGCATTATCTATGAGTGCTCTCAGAAGCTGAATAAAGCGTATCTTATCACCAATAACGACTGTATTGGGATTTTCATTTAAAACAACCAACTCTAAGCCTTTAACATTGATGCTCTCTCGACGCTGCTTGATAACGTAATCAACAATCTGGCTGATATTAAATGCATCTTGGTTAGCTGTCGTTTGTCCTGAGCTTAATTCAATAACGTTGATGATATCCGACAAAATTGTCTCAAGCCTGGATGCTGAATGTTCTAGGGTATTGTAAAGGCGCCTATGCTCACTTGAAATGTAAGCTTCTTTCAAAGATTTTGTTGCCGATGTCACACCCTTTAAGGGGGTTTGCAATTCATCTTTCATTATGTTCAAAAACTTTTTTTGTGTAGAAAACAATGATTGTGTAACTGCTTGTGCCTTTAAAACCTCTTGCACCATAGGAACAAAAACTTTTCTATGAAGGACGAAGATAACAAACAATGTCACAAAAAGCACAATGGATTGATAACGTATTAGGGTATTCACTATTGACTCATAATCTTTTTCATATTGTGCAACGATACGATCAAGATCTTTAAGAATATCTAGACGATTTTCGGCAATATATTGAATGTATCTTTCATCCACAGTCAATCTCTGTCGTGCTAAGCCGTTAATGGCTCTAGCGGCAGCAATATAAGATTTAACGCGTATATCAACGTTGAATGGATCGTCGAAATAAAATATCTCGTCCTTCCGGGAAAATATTTGCTCAATTAAAAAATTATGAGAGGACTCCAGCAAATTTGTGGCTTCTTCCATTTCTTTACTCAAACGCGCTAATGCTGCAGGCGTATAATTTTTGCTTTCGGAAAGCTCAACAGCTAAAAAGGCAATTCTTTGAGATAACATACGCTGACGACCAGAAACATTGATGATTTCACCCGCATTTCTATTGGTGTCAACCGTGACATAGGTAATTATAAAGGCTGTAAGACCAGTGACAATAAGTGATATCATTGCCCAGATAATGTTACGCGTCATGCGTGACGCATTCATTTCCTCGCTCTGCAATTTTGTTAATTTCACTCTACGTTTTGTCCCAATGAATCATTCTTAAAACTCTATAGAACCATAATCTAAAATTCTTACAAACTGGTTTAGTTTTGTGCTCTAGATTTTTAAACACCTCTGTGTGTCGAAGTAAAAAATGTGGTTTGGATATTCAATAAAGCCCACTCTAGATTTTTCAGTTTTTTTACCTTACTCTGATGTGAATGACACTTATCTATTTCATCAAAGGAGTTTTATATGTCTAAAAAAGAAGATGGTTCAAGCTGTTGCGCAAGTAATAATAAATGTCACTCCATTTGGCCTTGTTTTATCTGCAACGCTATGCAGACTTATGTACACTGGCTTCTACGTTTAAGCTTTGCCGCTGTATTTATTTATCGTGGCGTGCCTAAGTTAATTGATCCGGCGACAATCGCACAAATGCTGGGTATATCAACATCTTTAATGCTCTTTATCGGTGTCTGTGAAGTGGTAGCTGGTGCCTTTGTCATCATTGGTGGTGTTAGAAGATGTAATGCTATCTTTGATACAATCACGCGTATTGGTGCTTTGTTGACAGTCCCCATTCTTGGCTACGCAATTACACGAGTGCATTGGGGTCAGTGGAGCTTTATGGTTTCTGAGACACATCCAGCTGGCGGTATAGAGTTTCAAACTATTCTTTTAGTGGTTGCATTATACTTTTTGTCCCGTGGTAATAAAGTTTAACGCCACTGGTGTTTCATGATATTGAATCTATTTACGATTAAACCGTTTGATCAAGGCTATTTGCCTGAAAAAGATGGCCACCAAGTCTATTATCAACAATATGGGCAACCTAATGGTGAGCCCATATTGTGCTTCCATGGTGGGCCAGGTGGTCGATCAAAAGCGAAACACGCCAAACGCCTCAACTTGAAGAAATACCGGGTTATTTTATTTGATCAACGCGGCTGTGGTCGGTCAACATATCAAGAATTATTATCACATAATACAACCGCTGACTTGATTGATGATGCGCACCGCCTTATTCAGTACTTAAAAATTGATAGCTACCATCTTTATGGGGAGTCTTGGGGTTCAACCTGTGCACTGCTCTATGCCATGCGTCATTCAGAAAGCATAAGCGCCCTTATGCTTTCGCAAATTTTTTTGGCGCGCCCAAGAGATATAACATTGCCCAATGATAGTATGCTGCCCCACTACCCAGACATCGCTGAAGAATTTCTTGCACCTGTCCCTTCAAATATGAGCATAGATGAATATTATGCAGAACAAATGCTCAATGGGACAAGCGAACAACAAGCAGAAGCCACGCGCACCTATGGGTCATGGGAATATATGATGGGACAGTTATCACCAAAAATTTCTAAAGAGCACCCCGATGCTGACAGCATCAGAAAGTACAAGGTTTTCATGCACTACCATAAACATCACTTCTTTTTGAAAGAGAATGAAATTCTTGATGGCGTTTCAGCCATTGAAAACATACCCACAATGATCGTTCACAACCGTTTTGATTACGTCTGTCCATTAGAAGGGGCTTGGGCACTGAATAAAGCACTAAATAATTCAGAGCTGGTTATAGTCCCAGACCGCGGTCATGTATCTGATCTTTTATATAAAACGGCACGCAAAGGTTTTGATGCCTTTTTAACAAGCCTATAGACATTGATTCGCGAGTTTGGCATGATTCGCTTATGCCTAGTATTTATTCTCGATTACTATCTTTATTGATTATTGTTATCTCGGCGATATATCTTGCTGGTTGTCAGGTGCCTATGAATCCACCTCAAAAGAACAATAGTCTTATCCAGCTCCCACAAGATATCATCGATATTGATGCGCCGCTGGCACAACAAAAACAACAGGCTCAACCAAAGCCTCAAATTCAAGACAAAAATGCCCCTATTCCTCTTACGGGTGATATTAAGAATGTAAGATCTGTATCTGAGCTTGATATGTTGTCTGATCCAACAGTGCCTATGCAGAAAAAGGCGGCACTGATTCAATCTCTCTTGGACGATATTATGCCGAAGATTGAAGCCCTCCATAAAGCCAGCCAAGACCTAAAGATGCTTGTGGCAAAAACACAAAAAGATGTCCAAAAAGCCACGATGGTGAAACAGAAGCCCAAACCTGTTGTTCAAGCCAAAACACTGGCGCCCAAACCTAAGAAAGCATCATCGAGTGCAAAGTCTCACATCCAAAATTTCCGTATTGGCGATCACATTGACTATGTGCGTCTTGTTATGGATTTTCGACCACATGATGCCGTGGACGTTATAAAAAGTTATAACAAAGAGCGTGGTGTTCTAACACTTCGGTTTAATGGTACAAAGTGGGCCTTCTCAAAGCGCAGTGGCAATTACAAATTTGTACCCTTTATTGAAAGCTATAATGCTGTAACGACAAATGATACGACAACTGTCAGCATTCGTCTTTCACCCAACGCTAAAATTCGTGAAGCTTTTGCACTGGACAGCAAATCACAACGCCCACGTTACGTTATTGATCTTACGCATAAATAGAGAAAATTACTCTTCTTCTTATTGTTCTGCTGGCGGCACTTCAGGTTTATCTGATGGCTCACTCTCTTCAGTGTCTTCATCAGACCCCTCCTCTTCTTCGGCATCTTCGCTTTTTTGTGGTTGAGCTGGCGCTTCTCCACCCCAAGAATAAGCCACCCAGATTAAGAATAAGAATCCTGCCAATGTATACCATGTGATCGCATACATAAGGTGCCAATTTCGCAGTTCTAAAACAATTTGTCCACCAATGGGGTAGTCTTCTTCACCCCGAAGATTGTATCCATCATCAACATAAAGAATAATATTCTCAAGTGCCGGTAGGCCCATATCTTTACCAATTGCTTCAATATCAACCCAATACCATTCATCGGTGCGTGGATTGTTTTCTGGTGTAAAGAACCCTTTCTCATTTGGTGCATGCATTATACCTTGTAAAGACACACTCTCAGAATCCCAATAAGGGTTCACAATCTTGTGGCCATCTGGTGCCCATCCACGATTAGCCAAGATCAAAGCCCCGTTATCGAGTCGTATGGGTGTTAAAAGATGGAAGCCCACCTGACCATCATGTGTTCGTGGCTGTATTTTAATTGATTTAAAGATCATCAGATCACCCGTAGCAATTACAGGCTGATAAAGAAAGCGTTCCCAATCCGTGTTTTCTGGTGCCGTTGTTAGATTAAGCGGGTCATGCTTCATCTTGGTATCAATGGCTGTTTGCAGTGCTGTTTTCCAACTCAGACGTTGCATTTGCCATGTGCCCAAGCCAATCAGAAAAACAATCCCAATCATTGCAGCAATACTAAAACCGACCTTGGGCTTGAAATTGTCTTTAAAATCTTGAATCGTTTCATGTGTCTCAGAAGCAATCACTCTGAACAGCATAAGAAGGGCATTTTTAATTTTTGCCCCTTTAGATGGTGTAGATGATTGCTGCTCTTCTTCAGAACCAGCCCCATCTTCATTTACATCTTCTTTGTCTGTCTCTTGTGGTGCATCAACCACATTATCCCCCAAGCCAGTAGATGGCAACAAATAGGAACAACCACACAACATCAACAAAATGCCAATACCAAGCAGCTGCCTCGAAACCGAAATGATCATCGGCGGTGAAATGGCCTTTGTGTGCACGATACCAGCATACAGCCAAGAAAATGGTTCCTACAAGAACGTGAAAACCGTGAAAACCTGTCGCTAAATAAAATGTCGACGCAAAAACTGTATCTTCAAAACCAAAAGGGGCATGAGCATATTCATAAACCTGAAAACCACTAAAAACGATCCCAAGAAAAACTGTGATGGCCAAACCCTTCACGACATCATCTTTATGACCCTCTAATAGGGAATGGTGCGCCCACGTCACAGAACAGCCCGACAGTAACAAAATCATAGTCATCAAAAACGGAAGATCAAAAGCAGGAATAGTTTCAATGCCTGGTGGGGGCCAGACACCACCTATGGCATCACTGGGGATCAAACTTGCATCAAAAAATGCCCAGAAGAACGCTACAAAGAACATCACCTCAGACATAATAAAAAGTAGCATGCCATAGCGCATACCAATTTTGACGATTGGTGTATGAGCTTTCTCATGTGTTGCTTCTTTTATAACATCCTTAAACCACAGCCCCATATTGAGGAGAAGTAAGCAGAAAAAGACAACCAAATAGATATAAGACGCTCCTTTAAAAAAGAAGGCTGCTGATATAGCGGTTGCAGCTGCAGCCAAAGATGTGGTCAATGGCCAAGGGCTGGGGTCCACAATATGAAATGGATGCGGACGATCGGTTGAAGAAACTTTGACTTGTCCATCTGACATAACAGTTCCGAGCCTATAGGTAGAAAATTATAATAATTTATCAAAAGATGCTTACATGATGGCGCGAAAAGCTTAAAGGAGGGTTTATAAGTGAGATATGGTTACGGGGATACGTAAAAATAGTCTATTGCAGAAATTGACAGATTATAATAAAATCACGGCATTAAGAATAATAATGATACAAAAAACGGGAATGTTTTATGAAAGCATCCAAATCAGGTCTTATCTTTAGTCTTTTCATCGCAAGCCTTGTAACGCTTTTCGTTTATGATGCGTTTCTCAGCGATGACTTTGAGCAAAACAAAACAGATAGTGGCATTGCCCCACCTGATGGAACACGTGTTTATGTTGTTCCTGAGGATAGTGCTTTTATTGGTACCATCATTACAGAACCAGAAAGCAAAGTCCCTGTTGATACAAGCATTACTGTTGGAGAATTGGCCGCTTATTGGTGGCGTAATCTTGAAATGAATAAAAAATCTAAACCAGACACAACGGCCGTCAACCACAGTACAAAGAGTTTTTGGCAAAGACTGGAACTATAAGATTAAAGGACAGGAATGAAACTATTTGGACAAGAGTTTTCATCCTATGACATCAAAATTCTGATTGGTGCTTTTATTTGGGCCACTATCGGAATCTTTGCTTCCATAAAAATGGAAAAATATGAAAGCGCCGCGTTCTATAGAATACAGTTTCAAGAACAAGTTGCAGAGATCACAGAAGACCATGAACTACAAACTATTTTTATTGGCCTGTTTGAAGAATTTGGTAAGAACACTGACAACGTAAAAAATATGCATCATTCAACTGAAAACATCATTGATGCGGGATTTGTATTTCGTATTAGTGCAAATGGAATGACAGGTGATGAGATAATTACAATTGATTCTGAAAATGCCACAATATGGCTTGCTGATAATTCAGAGACAACGATTAAAGCTGCACTTGAAGATATATTTGCTCAAAAGCTAGAACTATAAAAAGGGAAGCACCGTGAAGATCCACGAAAATATCAAAAAATATTACTACATAATGTTCACTCTGATTATTGGGACAATGATAGGACTAAGCATAAATGAGGGCCGAACAGAACAGCTTATCAAACAAGCCGTAGAAAATGCCGTTGACACAACCCAAGTTGATACTGAACCAACTATTCTTGAAATGGCACATGCGGCTTTATCCATGAATGGTGAATGCCGAAGAGGCTGGTTTTACTTTTGCCGTTGATCAAAACATTGGTGAACACACACATAAGATCATCGAACTCCAAGATACAAAAGAAATTCTTGTGTCTGATTATAATCATTCTCTTGTAAAGAAGGCCATAATCGAGTTCAGTCGCTTAAGTCAAAACTAGCTTGCAATTTTTTCAGCTAAAGTTTCAATACGCGCAGTCAGGTGAGAAACAGCCTTAATATCAATCTCTTTTTGGCGTTCTTGTTTTTGTATATCAAGCACATTATCTTCACCCAAAAGCTCGTCTGTCAGAACTAAGGCTGTGAGGACAAGAAGATAGCTCTCTGAGCGTGCCGCACCAGATTTGGCAATTTCACGCATTTTCTTATCAATAATACCGCCCAGCTCAAGAACACGAGCCTCCTGTCCTTCATCACAGGAAATAGCATAAGAACGTCCGTTCAGTGAAATATTGACCTTTGGCATGAGACTTACCCTTCTATTTTGCGAATAAGCTGTTCAATTTTACCAACAACACTATCAATGCCGGTTGACAAGGCTTGCGTATCGGCTGTTGACCCTGCCTCTTCATTATCTTGAGACTGCGCAGCCTCAAGATGGGCTGTCAGCGTATCAATTTTTGTATCGAGTGCTGTTTCTAATTTATCAATCGCCTTATTAAGGCTTTCAAATTGTTGTGATAGCTGTGACATAAGAATTCTCCCTAAGTAACTCCAAGTATAGACCGAATGTTTGAGGGATTGCAATTCATGATAATGAATTAAAGGTGGAATTTTTTAGAACTTTTGTGGCATAGTGCGACCTGAAAAATCGATTGTTACTTTTTACTGAAAGGATAATCAACCGATGGCCGCACGATCCAGTACATCTTTTAAGATATCTAAAGACATCAATATTGATCATAATGATCTTGCGAACGCGCTGCGCTTTTTATCGATAGACGCTGTTCAAAAAGCCAACTCTGGGCACCCTGGGATGCCCATGGGCATGGCTGATGTTGCTACCGTTCTCTTTTCCAAACACATCAAGCTCAATCCCAAAGATCCACATTGGCCGGATCGCGATCGCTTTGTGTTATCTGCAGGGCATGGCTCTATGCTGCTTTATGCTCTTAACTATTGTCTAGGCTATGACGCCATGACATTGGAAGAAATTCAAAATTTCCGTCAGCTTAAATCTCGTACCCCTGGCCATCCAGAGGTTGATGTTGAGGCTGGCATTGAGACAACAACAGGACCCTTAGGGCAGGGAATTGCCACAGCAATAGGCATGGCCATTGCTGAGCGTCACCTTAATGCGCAATTTGGTGATGATCTTGTTGATCATACAACATACGTGATTGCCAGTGATGGTGATCTCATGGAAGGCGTTTCCCACGAAGCTTGCTCTCTTGCTGGGCATCTCAAGCTTGCAAAGCTGATTGTTCTTTATGATGATAACAATATATCGATTGATGGACCGACATCGATAAGCTTTAGTGATGACTCTCTTAAGCGCTTTGAAAGCTATGGTTGGGACGTGCAATCCATTGACGGTCATGATCCTAAAGCCATTGACGCGGCACTTGAAAAGGCCAAATCTACAGACACACCATCACTCATTGCCTGTAAAACACGCATTGGTTTTGGCTCTCCTAACAAAGAAAATACAGCCGGCGCCCATGGGTCGCCTCTAGGTGAAGAGGAGATTCTTGCCACGCGCAATAAGCTTGGCTGGGCACATGATGCTTTTGATATTCCCAAGAATATCCTTGATGGATGGCGTGCCATTGGAGCGCAAAATCAAGGCGAGCAAGAGAATTGGACCAAAAGGTACAAAAAAAGCAAAAACAAGAAGGAATTTGATAACGCCCTCTCTTTCAAAAGCCTTGATAAGCTTGAAAAAACCATCAATGCACTCAAGAAAAACTTTATCCAAGATAAAAATGATATGGCCACGCGCAAGGCCTCTGGTGCTGTGCTGAAAGAACTGATAAAGGCCGTTCCAGAATTACTTGGTGGTTCTGCTGATTTAACACCCTCCAACAACACTTTTGTTGAGGGGATGGGTGATATGAACGCTGATGATTTTTCTGGTCGCTATATTCGATACGGTGTGCGTGAACACGCTATGGGCTCTATTATGAATGGTTTAGCGCTACATGGTGGCATTATTCCTTATGGCGGCACATTCCTGACCTTCACCGATTATTGCCGTCCAGCCATTCGCCTTGGGACACTCATGAAGCAATGCGCTATTTATGTGATGACACATGATTCCATTGGATTAGGCGAAGATGGCCCGACCCATCAGCCCGTTGAACATCTCTCGTCTCTTCGTGCTATCCCGCATCTTCAGGTTTTACGTCCAGCCGATGCCGTTGAAACCGCTGAATGTTGGCAATTGGCGATTGAAAGTGATGTGCCGACGGTGATTGCTTTATCACGTCAGTCCTTACCGACCGTTCGGGAAATTGCCTATGATGAAAATCTATGTGCAAAAGGCGCCTATATCTTGCGCGAAACAGATTCTGATCACCCGGATCTTACGCTCGTCTCTACAGGGTCTGAGATTTCTCTTGCCATTGAAACAAGCCGCGTCTTACTCAGCGACTATGGTTTGAATGCACGTGTTGTGTCTATGCCATCGCGTGGACGTTTTCTAGAACAAAGCTATACCTATCGCCAAAAAGTTTTGGGTCAATATCCACGTTTTATCATCGAGGCGGGTGTACGCTTAGGTTGGGATCGTTTGATGAATGATATCAGCCTATTCTTTGGTGTTGAAAGCTTTGGTGAATCAGCGCCTCATGATGATCTCTATAAACACTTCCGCCTGACGCCGAAAGATATTGCTGAGCGTATCGCACGTCAGGTTGAAATGTAGGAAAAAATCGTTAAGTTAATGGGCAAATACCCATAGATATCTTTGAAAGGAAAATACTATGACAGCACGTGTTGCTATTAATGGCTTTGGTCGCATTGGACGTATGGTCTTACGTGCCATTCTTGAAACAGAACGTACAGATATTGAGGTTGTTGCCATCAACGATCTTGCTGATCTTAAAACCAGCGCTATGCTCATGCAATATGACAGTGTGCATGGCAAGTTTCCTGGCACCGTTTCTGCTGAGAATGACGCCCTTCACGTCAATGGCAAAGAGATCAAATTTTATCAAGAGCGTAATCCTGCTGACCTGCCTTGGGGTGACCTTGGTATTGATGTTGTGATGGAATGTTCTGGTGTTTTTCGTGATCGTGAAGGCGCATCAAAGCATATTGCCGCTGGCGCCCGCAAGGTTTTGATCTCTGCACCCGCTATTGAAGAAGACAAAACTGTTGTTTACGGCGTAAACCACAATGAACTCACAGCCGACGATCTGATCGTCTCGAATGCGTCATGTACAACCAATTGTTTGGCGCCTGTCGCCCATGTTCTCAATGAAGCCGTGGGAATCACACATGGTTTCATGACAACCGTCCACGCCTATACAGGTGATCAAAACATCATTGATAGTTACCACAAAGATCTAGCGCGCGCCCGTGCCGCCGCCATGAACATGATCCCAACATCAACAGGTGCTGCCAAAGCCGTTGGGAAGGTTCTTCCCGCACTGAACGGCAAACTTGATGGTGTAGCTGTACGTGTTCCAACCGCCAATGTCTCTATGATCGACTTTACCTTTGTTGCCTCAAAATCAACATCTGTAGAAGAAATCAACAATGCAATTAAAGCGGCCGCTGATAAAGATCTGAAAGGTGTTTTGGGTTACTATGCAGAGCCCTTAGTCTCATCTGACTTTAACCATGACGCACATTCTTCTGTTTTTGGTTTGAATGAAACCGCCGTCATGGATGGCACATTAGTCCGTGTCTTAAGCTGGTATGACAATGAGTGGGGCTTCTCAAATCGTATGTCAGACACTGCTGTTTTGATGAGCGCGCTCTAGAAACAATCTAGAATATACAAATAAAGAAACCCCCACATAACGTGGGGGTTTTTCTTTTACATTTTGAGTTCTTGTAACTCGGGCGCAACACCACCGCCTTTTTCTTAAAGCAATCCCGTGCGTTTGAGAAACGGTTCAAGATCTGGCTCAGAACCATAAAACTCAACAAAAATATCCATGGGCGCCTTGGTGCTTCCATAGTCCATTAGCTGACGGAGTTTTTGTGCTGTTTTTTGATCATAATATCCATTCTGCTCAAAGAGGCTAAAGCCACAAGCATCAAGGACTTCAGAGTAAGCATAAGCCCAATAGAGAGAGTGGTAACCCCAGCCATTAATATGTTTAAAGATAGAAAGGCTAGAGCGTGTATCATAAGGTGTTAATCCTGCAAAATGCTCTGTTGCAAATGTTTGATCAAATTCACGATAATAATCCGCTGTCTTTTCTCGTAAATCCGTCAATGTATGGACAAGCATATCTTGGCAAGCCATTTTGTTTTGGCGAAGATAGAAGCAACTGATTAATGCTTTCTCTGCGCTAAGAACGCGTTCGATCATCTCGTCTGATAGTGGCTCTCCTGTTTCATAGTGCGCACTAGATGCTCTTAGAACATGCGGTAAGCTAGACCAGCGCTCCTGAATTTGGGAGGCGAGCTCAACAAACTCACGACGTACATGCGTCCCAGATTGTGTCTCAAAACGTGGAGACTGACTTAAAATAACATGTAAACCATGTCCCCATTCATGCCAAAAAAGTTCGCGCTCCCGATTACTGAGAAGAGTGGGTTTTGTTTTTGTCGCCGGTGTATAATTGCAATAAACGCCTGCTATAGGAAAATGCTCAACACCGTTTTTATCAATATGGTGTCCTTGAATTGTCGACATCCACATTCCACCACTTTTATCTTCTCGTGAATTAGGGTCAAATAGAATTGTGCCTAAGAATATTTTTTGGCCATCGTTGTTATCATAAACATCAAAATATTGAACCGTTTCATGATAGGGCTTAATATCCGCTCTTTCCTCAAAGGTGATGCCGAAAAGTTTCTGTGAATGCTCAAGAAAACCATTGAAAACAGATTCAATCGTAAAATACTCCATAAGCTCTTCTTGATTGATGTTGAACTTTACATCTCTATAAAGCCTCTCGTAATAAACCAAATCTGATGGTCGAAGATCTGATATTCCATCTTTCTCAAAAGCAAATTCCTCAAGCAGGGCTAAATCTTTTGCATAAGCTGCCAACATGCGCTGGTACATATTGTCTAGAAAATCGAGAACCTGTTTATAACCACCCGGCATAGACTGACGTAGCTGAAAATCAGCATAGTGATTATAATCGCCTAAAATCTCAACTTTTTCTTCTCTTAATGCCAATGTTTCAGAAAGGACAGGGTAATTATCAAATTCACCCTCCATACAGGCATTGGAACGTTTATAAAAAATAAAGTCACGAAAATCCCTATCCTTAAGATACATCAAATATTTTAAAGACGTCTCAGGCTCTTCAGTTAAACACCACTGATCTGGTTCACCTTTTTGAATACTGAGCTCTTTTGCGGCCTCAATCATGGCTTGCGGTAAACCATCTAGCTTAGTGACATCATCAACAAAGGTATATGCATTTTTGTAATAACCATTGATATTCGCACTAAACTTTGTAGAAAGTTCATCCAATCGTACACTGATCTCTGATAATCTCTGTTTTTGGGCTTCTTCTAACTCCGCTCCATTATTGATCATACCATCTCTAAAGGCTTTTACTTTACGCTGTTGATACTCTGGTAATGCATCACGAGTTTGATAAATAGTATCTACTTTTTGGAAAAAATCATTATCAGCATAAATGACCTTTGTGCTTTTGGCCTCTAGTTGTTCTGCGATATAGTCACTCATCTTGAACCACTCATCCGTTTGGTTCAGTTCCAAAAGGTTAGCAAAAGGGTATAACAACCGTCTGTAGTCTTCCCAAACATGAGCATCTGCAGCAATGATGTTTTCAAAACTGGGCTCTTCATCGCTCTTCATGATCTCTTTCATTTGGCTTACGGCTGTATCTAATATGGCATCAAACGCCTCTTTAAAATCCTTGATATCGAGATCGACCAACGGTGGCATATCATTGTACTTCAGTGGGTTTGTGGCAAAATCATACCAAATATTTTCTTGAAGTGGGTTTTGAGACATGGTTCTTTCCTTTTATAGTGTAAACATGTGTTGATCGTTGGGTGTATCCTTGGGGACAAGGCCCTGGGCTTTCAGATAGGGGACTAAAGCAATATCTTTTGATCCCATAAATTCTTGTAATAATTCTTTAGGTGGCCTTGTATCACCGGCAGCCATAAAATCCAGCATTTTTTGTGTTAGATCTTCATCGTAAAGGCCCTGTTCGACATGCTCTGCGCGACGCGCATAGGTTATAATATCGGCCAAATGATAATTGTATAAAACGCAGTCATAACTGCTTATGAATATATGTCTTAGGTTTGCTGTTCGTACTGGATATTGCTGTGGTAGATCACCATAAAAATTTCTAAAAAACTCTTCTTCTACACGCTCAAGATCATCCGCTGTTTGAATGTGGCCGTCTGCTGCCGCCTTATGAACAAGAAAATCTATAGAGGTCCATTCCAGGGCATATTTAATATTCATAGAATTTAAATGGCGCCCAGCGTTATAAAATGCATCTAATGTAGCCTCTGGAACAGGTTCACCTGTTTGATAATTTTTTAACACTGGCTGAAGAAGTTTCTGAAGCGGAACGAAACGGTTTTGTTGCTTGGCTGGAATCTCAACTAAATCATAAGCAATATTGCTCCCCGCCATCTTAGAAAACTCTTGTGTATTAGAGCACGCATTATGTGCCAGATGTCCTCCCTCATGAAAGCCTGTATCAAAATTAACATAGAAAATTTTATGTCTTTCATCTGGCTTTGTGTTTTTCACAGGAAAGTTGGTCAATACATGGATATGTGGTATTTGACGAACACCGTTTTTATCTAGGTGACTGCGCTTTATATATTTTGCCCACCCTCCAAGCCTTTTATGATCACTCTTGAAATAATCCAAATAGACCACCGCCGCGACCTCTTCTGGATTGTCCTCCAAATGAACGTAGTAGGCTTCACAATCTGGGTGGGGGGTTTCTATTGCCTCTGTTTTTTTATAAATAAGGCCGAAAGCCTGTTTTTGGTGCTCAGTATAGGCTTCCCAGAAACCTTCAAATGTAAAGTAATTCAAAATATCACCCCAATTAAAGCTGGCATGTCTCTCCAAATATTTAGTTTGATAATAATAAATATCCCACGGCTCTAGAGTTTCTGGACCGCCCAGCTCTTGGGCAAATTCTGTCAGTGTTTCGATATCTTTTTCATAGGCCAGATGAACAAATCCATTCATTGTTTCTAAGAAATGTTCAACATCTTTAGGCGTATTGAAGAGCATACCCTCTAATCGCATATGCATATGAGACGAATAACGCAATAGCTTTGCCTTTTCTTCTCGTAAATATAAAATTCTAGCGGCAATGGGACGATTGTCATTCCATTGTGTTCTTGCCAAGCTATCTTGGGCTCTATGGAGCCGTTCGCGAAGACCACGATTGGTACAATAGAGCCTGGCATACCACCAGAGAGCTTGAGTAATATTTTTCCCTCTTCAGCGCCTTCTTCTTTGGACTCTTTTTCCCAACGCTTTAATAGGCTTTTACCAATGCCCTGAAATTCATCGATATCAACAGCCAAACGAAAGTTAGCTAAACTTTCTTTGTGGTTATGCTCCATCTCTTTTATCAAAGCTTCTATCTCGAGACTCATAGCCTGAAAGTTTTCTAAATCTTTGCCCTGTAATTCTGCACCGTTATCATAAAAATCTTTGAGCTCTTTTTTCAGAAGCCGGCGGTGTTCTAAAGGAACATTTTCATCGTCTTTTATATCGTTATAAACAGACTGCAGTCGCTCATATAAACCTGGAAATGTATAAACATTTTGAAAGTGAGTTTCTTTTGCTCTTGTAAACGCAGTTTGCAACTCTTTGGCTCCATCATTATTGATCCAGCCAGAGCCCTCGTAAATATAAAAGGCTCTATGAATGGTGTATAATTTTTCTTCAGAAAGGAAATAAGGGCGCGCTGTGTTTTCAAAGGTCGGCACCTCTTCATTTTCAACAATAGCTTGAAGCGCTTTATTCTGGATCTCTTGCCAATAAAGCCAAGCGTCAAGGTAATCCTTTGTTTCCAGCTGCTCAAACGGAATAGTGCCGTATGGCGTATCAAGATCAGCAATCAAAGCATTACTTGCTTGTTTTGACATTGGTATTCTTTCCCTGAAGTGAGACTCGTTTATTATTATGAAAAATAATAGGAAAAAATACGGCTATGTAAAGTGGAATCGTGTTTTAAGCGGCTTTTTTATCTATTAATCCAGCGCGCTTAAACATAGCTTCAGTATCAGGCGCACGTCCACGGAAATCTTGATAAATATCTAGTGGCTCTCTGGTGCCCCCAAGATTCATCAATTCACGCAATTTAGTCGCCGTTTCTGGATGATACAAGTCGCCCGTTTCTTTAAAGGCCTCAAACGCATCAGCATCCAACATCTCACAATAAGCATAAGAGTAATAACCGCAGGCATAACCCCCAGCAAAAATATGTGAGAACTGTTGTGACATTGAGGCACCCTCACGATCTTCATCGGGGTAAAATGTTTGTGCAACTTCATTTTCAAAGGCTTGAATGTGATCCATATCCTCTTCACCTGAAATCTCTGTGTGCCAGCGATAGTCAAGCGTACCTAAGAAGTTTTGACGATAATAGAATAGACCTTGCATATGTTGACTGTCCGCATCAATTTTATCAAAGAGCTCTTTGGGCAAGGTGTCTCCCGTTTCAAAGTGTTTTGAAAACCCTGTTAAAACATCTTCTTCCATCACCCAGTTTTCTTGGATTTGGGATGGCAGTTCAACAAAATCCCACTTCACATTTGTGCCAGATAAAGAGCTGTAATGTGGTGTTTGTGATAAAAGGCAATGCAACGCGTGGCCCCCTTCATGGAAAAGTGTCTCAACATGATTAAGGTTGAGCAGGGTAGGGTGGGCCGCATCAGCACCTTTGACCAAAGACATATTAATCGTACACAAGGGGATCTGGCGTGTGCCATCAGCGCGATAATGATGGCTATAAATTTTACTCATCCAAGCATGGGCATATTTCTGTTCGCGGTAAAATAAATCGACATACATTAACCCTAAGAGACGACCATCTTGCTTGTCATGAACCTCATAAACCTCCACATCAGCGTGATAAGACGGAACTTCGTTGGTCTGTACAAAGTCTATGCTAAATAAGCGCTCACAATGCTCAAAGAAACCTGTTAGAACAGAAGATAATGGGAAGTAGTTTTGTACCTCTTGCGGGTTATAATCATAGCGTTCCGCTTTATGAAGGTTTTTGTAATAACCGATATCCCAGGGCTTAAGCTCTGAAAGACCATCTTTTTGTTGAGCAAAATCCACCAAAGTTTGGCGGTCTCGAACATAATGATCACGGGTACGCTCACGAATAACACCCAAGAAATCACAAACCTTATCTGGTGTATCCAGAATACGCTGCTCGAGTTGATATTGTGGGAAATTCTCATAGCCAAGAAGCTTCACACTTTGGTTGCGCAGCTTGAGAATATCTTTGATCAAAGTGAAATTATTTTTATCGCCCTCAGAACAAAGCTTTTGTTGTGCACGCCATAGTGTTTCTCTTAAAGAACGGTTGTGCGCATAGGTCATAACATCATGATAAACCCCAGGTTGCAATGTCATACAATAGTCATCCGCGCGACCTTCAGCTTTTGCCAATTGTTGGGTCGTTGCTATGATATGGGCCGACATGCCCTCCAGCTCTGATTCATCTGTGATGAAGTGTTTATACTCATTGATGGATTTGGTCACGTTCTGATGAAATGAGGTTTGTTTCTGAATCAGCTCTTGTTTGATCGACTTCAACGTCTCCTTATCTTCATCTGAAACCTGAGCACCATTTCGAACAAAACCTTTATAACTTTCTTCAAGCAGAATTTTTTTCTCTTCATCAAGATCCAATGTATCTCTTTGATCGTAAACAGTTTTAACACGCAAGAATAATGCGTGGTCTGTTAAAACACTTTGGGAGAAGTCATTCATCATGACTTGCGCATGACGTTTGGCTTCCTCCATATCTTCCGTCATCCGAACATTATAAAGTGTTCCCAAAATACTGGCTACATCACTGACAATCTCATCGGCCTTTTCCAAGGCTTCTATTGTATTGTCAAAGCTTGGTTCATCCGTATTGATCTTAATCTGATGAATGTTGTTTTTGGCTATATCGATACCGTATTCCAATGCAGGCACAAAATGCTCTGCTTCAATCGTTTTAAAATCAGGTGCGTAATGGAGATTGTCTTTGAGTTTCAATAGTGGATTTTGTGGCATAGTTTTCTATCTTTAAGTTAAGTATTGAGATGCATTAACAAGAGTTTTAGTGTTTTTATTATAGGCTTTCTAAGATAGACCAGCAGAGACTAAACACAGGTTAAAACACAAAGAAAAAATCATGTCACAAGACCTCGCCTTTTTAAATAATATCTCACCACAGTATCTTAATGAGCTTTATGCCCAATATATAGACAATCCATCAAGCCTGGACTCGGGGTGGGCGTCATTTTTTGATGAGCTGGGTGATGAGAATATTCATCTTTTGCAAGATATAAAAGGCGCCAGCTGGGCGCCAGAATTTGATGTTGTCCAACATGCGCATACCGAAAAATCGGAGGAAAAAAGCAAAGCTCCGAAAGTACTCAATGATAATGATGTCCGAAGCGCGGCGCTTGATTCCGTTCGTGCACTGATGCTGATCCGTGCTTACCGTGTGCGGGGACATCTCGAAGCCAATCTTGACCCGCTTGGCCTTTGGAAACGTGAAGACCACCCAGAGCTTGATCCAATAAGCTATGGTTTCACCAAAGATGATATGAACCGGACCATTTTCATTAATGGTGTCTTGGGTCTAGAAACCGCCACGCTGAAAGAAATTTTAGATCGCTGCCGTCGTATTTACTGCTCAACAATCGGTGTTGAGTTTATGCATATGCAAGACCCTGAAGCCAAGTCTTGGTTACAAAGACGCGTTGAGAACGATGACCGATCAAAGATCTTCACCAATGAAGAGCGGAAAAAAATTCTCCAAGAATTGATTGAGTCTGAAGGGTTGGAAACATTCTTACAAACCAAATACACGGGAACAAAGCGTTTTGGCCTTGAGGGTGGAGAAGCTCTTATTCCTGCGATTGAAGAAGTCCTAAAGACAGGCGCCCAAACAGGTCTGGAAGAAGTCATACTGGGTATGGCGCACCGTGGGCGCCTCAATGTTTTGACCAATGTCCTCAAAAAACCTTTTCGCAATGTCTTTGCTGAATTTAGAGGTCAGCCCGCACATCCCGATAGCGTTCAAGGGTCAGGCGATGTGAAATACCATCTTGGTGCCTCTACAGATCGTGATGTGAACGGAACAGCTGTGCACTTATCACTTACCGCTAACCCGTCTCACCTTGAAGCCGTTAATCCTGTTGTCGAGGGAAAAACCCTGTCCAAGCAACGTCTGCGCAATGATGAAGATGGTTCAAAAGTGATGCCTATTTTGATCCATGGTGATGCTGCTATAGCTGGTCAAGGTGTTGTTCCTGAGGTCTTCCATTTGGCAGGCCTCCCTGGTTATGGAACAGGTGGAACCATTCATTTTGTGATTAATAACCAAATTGGTTTTACCACGACACCACAATATGCACGCTCATCACCCTATCCAACAGATGTTGGAAAAATGGTACAGATACCTATATTCCATGTGAATGGAGATGATCCTGAAAACGTTGCCTATATTTCACAAATCGCCGCAGAGTTTCGTGCAAAATTTAAGAGTGACGTGATCGTTGATATCATTTGTTACCGTCGCCACGGACATAATGAAGGTGATGAGCCTAAATTTACACAACCCATCATGTATGAAAAAATTGCCAGGCATAAAACAACCTGCCAACGCTATTATGAGCAATTGTTCGCTGCTGGCACATTAACAGCAGATGAATACGAGAAAATGACCGCTGACTTTCGTGCCTTCCTTGAAGAAGAATTCAAAGCGGCCGAAGAAATTAAAACCGCGAAGGCTGATATGCTCGAAGGGAATGCCTGGGGTAAAATTGATTTACCAAACTCAGGTCCCCGTCGTGGACGAACAGGTGTATCCTTGACACGTTTAAAGCACATTGGGCGCTCGATGCTAACTATACCTGAGGGCTTTACAGCCAACAGCAAAATCTTACGTCAGTTTAATGCCAAGAAAGACGTGATCGCCAATGAGGGTGATATTGACTGGGCCATTGGTGAGCTTCTAGCCTTTGGTTCTTTGGTTCAAGACGGACACCCTGTACGTCTTTCCGGTCAAGACTCAGGCCGAGGAACATTCTCGCAACGTCATGCTGTTATCTATGACCAGAAAACAGGTGAAAGCCATACAGCCCTAGAAAGTATTTCTGAAGGGCAGGCCATGTTTGAAGTTCTTAATTCACCACTTTCAGAATTTGCAGTAATGGGATTTGATTACGGTTACTCTTTAGCCGATCCCAATGCTCTTGTTTGTTGGGAGGCTCAATTTGGTGATTTTTGTAATGGTGCTCAAGTTATTATTGATCAGTTTATCGCCTCTGCTGAATCAAAGTGGCTACGTATGTCAGGGCTTGTCCTACTTTTACCACATGGCTATGAAGGCCAGGGGCCAGAGCACTCTTCAGCACGTCTTGAACGCTTTTTACAACTTTGTGCAGAAGATAATCTTCAGGTCGTCAACTGCACAACGCCAGCTAATTATTTCCACGTCTTACGCCGACAAATCAAACGCCAGTTCCGTAAGCCATTGATTATTATGACGCCAAAATCACTCTTGCGTCACAAGCTATGTGTTTCTCCTCTATCTGATTTAGGCCCAGACAAGACATTCCATCGTATGTTGGATGAGCGCGATATTGACTATAAGCTAGCCAAACCTGAAGATATGAAACGTATCATTCTTTGCTCGGGTAAGGTTTATTATGATCTCTATCAAAAACGCAAAGAAATGGATATCCATGATGTAACAATTGTTCGTCTTGAACAGATTTACCCATTCCCCGATGAGGCACTCAAAGAATTGTTTGAATATTTCCCGAATGCAGACGTTGTTTGGTGTCAGGAAGAGCCTGAAAACATGGGTGCATGGCGCTTTGTCGATCGACGCATTGAGGCTGTTCTCACCAAATCAAAACATAAGGCCTCTTCACGCCCGGTTTATGTTGGCCGCCCAGAAGCCGCCTCTCCAGCAACGGGGACTTTGGCCAAGCACAATGAAGAGCAAAATACGCTTGTGACAAAAGCCCTGTCGGTTAAGTCATCTAAGAAAAGTTAAGCAATCTTTTTAACCATCATATGATGGGGAATGCCACCGCCATCTTCAAAGCCTTCACCTTCGATAGAAAATCCCAAACGCTCGTAAAAGGGAATAATATAGTCTTGGGCCCCGAGCTTAATAATGGTTATCTTGTTTTCATGTTTTTGAATATCGTCCAAGACCGCATCCATAAGTTTCTCACCTATTTTTCGACCCCGGGCCTTTTCAATCACGGCCAGGCGCTCAACTTTTGCGATTGTTCCATCCAGGCGCCAACGCACAGCCCCCAAGCCTCGACCATTTTCATCAAAAGCAACAAAATGTATGCTCCCATTCTCATATTGATCAACTTCACGCAGGGCGGGAACATTTTGGCCAACAACAAAAACCAATGTGCGAACCTGTATAGCAGCTGCATAATCTTGACTGTCAGATGCTTTGCGTATGGTGATTCCGTCTGTCATAATG
>CAXRKA010000122.1:0-3322 GCA_964231155.1 Alphaproteobacteria bacterium
ACGTATCATTCAAGTCTTCGCCATCAACACGTAAGCCATAACGCATGCCATCATAGCGCGCCAAGTTAGATGAACATTCAGCTGGAGCGATGATATAATAGACGGGCAAAGCGTATTTTGTATGTGGCAAAGAAATGTCAATGATTTCAGCGCCAGCCTCTTTCAGCCATGCTGCACCTTGTTCCCACATTTTTGTTATCTCTTCTGGCATGCCATCCATTGTATATTCTTTTGGAATACCAATCTTTTTGCCCTTCACATTGCCTTGTAATGCTGATTTATAATCTGGCACAGGTTGATCAACCGATGTTGAGTCTTTTGGATCATAGCCTGCCATTGCCTCAAGCATAATAGCGCTATCTTCAACACTGCGTGTCAAAGGTCCAGCTTGGTCAAGAGACGATGCAAAAGCAATAATCCCCCAACGTGAACAACGCCCATAGGTTGGCTTCACACCCACAAGGCCTGTAAAGGTGGCAGGCTGGCGAATAGAGCCACCTGTATCTGTTCCTGTTGCGCCCATCACCATACGCGCAGCCACAGCAGCCGCAGAGCCGCCTGATGAGCCACCTGGCACACGATCTTTATCATCATCTTTGGCTTTCCAAGGACTAATAACATTCCCATAAGCTGATGTGATATTGGCCGACCCCATAGCAAATTCATCCAAAGCTGTTTTCCCAATGATCACAGCGCCTTGATCTAACATATTTTGTGAGACCGTGGATTCATAGTTTGGCTTAAAATCTTCAAGGATCTTACTAGATGCGGTTGTCTGAATGCCCTTTGTGCAATAGAGATCTTTCATACCCAATGGAATACCATCAATGATGCCTGTTTCTCCCTTAGCGTAACGCACATCCGCAGCCTTTGCTTGCTCGCGCGCTTGGTTATAGGTTTTTGTCACATAGACATTCAAATCATCATTGGCTTCAGAGGCATTGATATGCGCTTCTGTTAGTTCCAAAGATGTAAACTCTTTATCTTTTAATCCTTTTAAAGCCTCAGCAATTGTTAACTGTGTTAAATCTGTCATATTTCATTCTCTTTAGATATTTTTTATTCAATCACCTTAGGTACAACGAAGAAACCTTCAGCATCTTCAGGTGCATTTTCTAAGACCTTATCTTGAATGCCTCCATCACTGACTTCATCTTTACGCCAATGGCCATCGTGTGGAATAGCACTGGTCATAGGCTCGACGTTCTCAGTATCAATCTCATTCAATTGCTCAATCCAATCGAAGATCGCACTCAGCTCACCAGCCAAGCGTTCATTGTCTTCTTCTGATGTATGTAAACGTGCAAGGTTAGCGACTTTAGCAACAGTTTGCTTATCCATGATTATCACCTAGTATCTTTGTGTTATTGTCGTATACTGTCTTGTATACACTCAACCATTTTGAAGTTATAGCACCGTATGTCAATCGTTACTATTGATAATTTTCATGAATTACGCCCGAATTATACCCGTATTCTCGGTCTAGATCATGGCACAAAACGTATTGGTGTCGCTGTAGCAACACCTGAGCGCGATATGGCCATGCCTGTTTGCACGATCGAGAACAAAACATTGGATGCTGCGCTCAAAGATCTTGCCGATATCATGAAAGATCGAGATACAGCATTTCTGGTGATTGGCTTGCCACTTAATATGGATGGGACGGAAGGCTCACGTGCACAATCAGTCCGGAGTTTTGCTGAAAATATCCTCAAGCATAAAGAACTCTTTCATGCTGAGCCTATTATCACATTCAGTGATGAGCGCTTATCCAGCCATGCGGCTGAGCACATGCTAATAGATGACCTCAATATGCGCCGCGATAAACGCAAAGACGTCATTGATCAAATTGCAGCTGTTGAAATACTCAAAGGCTTCTTAGCTAGATAACATAGCCACAATCATAACCTGACATGCAATGCACAACGGACATAACGTCATGTGTATTGCCTAAGTTTATGATATCAATAGGCCTACGATTACCTAAGAATACGTTATCCGCGGATAACCATGCGGCAAAAGCATTTTGGTCTTCATCAAAATTAATCGCACCGTAGCGAATAATATTATTCTCATGATCAGTTTTATTTTGCTTAGTAAAAAATACGCTAACCTCTTCTGCATTTGCAGAAAAATCTGTTTGTGTTGTCATGGTACTTAATATCTCTTTTAAAGTTTTTTTGTTGGTTAATGTCGAAATGTGGTTTTGGAAAAATATTAAATATGGCTGGGACCAGCCAGTAGAAGAAGAGCAGATAGAAGAGCAAAAGACACATGAAGAATAGCCTCAAAAAGAGAACTATTGTTCAAAACAGCCGTATTATTGCTCATAAAATTACTCATGAGCGCATAATAACATAGGCTTTATATCTTTTGAATATATTTTATTGTAATTATATTACTTATTTGGGTCACAAAGTTAACTTTGCGGCCTCAAAGAGCTGTTTTGATAACAACTCTTTTTTCTCTTCATCATCACCCATAATAATTCCTATAGATGATTGACTAAATGTATTGTTGCTTGTAATAACCGTCTGTATAACATCTGGCTGACTAAACATTGGGTTATTCATCATAAGCAACTGTGAAAAACAATCTAGGTCACCTCCACAAAACATGAGGCCATTATCATAGATTTCTTGATCAACCCCATCACGTTCTTTCTTGTTAAGAAACGTTTGAACATCGGTCGCATTTTGTACAAGCTGCTTCAAATTAAATATCATGCCTAATCACCATATCCATAGCCTTTAATACGATCAGCTATATGTTGAATCAGGTCTTGATCACCTGACAGAAGAACTTCTAATGGATTACATCCAAGCCCAGCATTATCTCTAAAAAGCCAAAGAGAGAAACCATCTTCTGATTCAAACTCTTCGAAGCTTTTAGGTATACTAGCTGATCTCTGGATTCAGTGTTCCAAGCATCTTATGAACATAAAGGGCATCCTTGTTAATCAGATCAATGGGACGCTCATAATTAAATATACGCACTTTTAAATCTAACCACTTCGCAAAAAAATCCATTTCCTCAAAAATGGCCAAACCAAGATTTATAATCTCGTTCTCCGTGCTTGTTTTATTATCTTTATTGATGAAATTTGTAACATCATCGGCGTTTTCGTAAATAAATTCGGTACCGCTTATAACAAAACCTCCCTGGCTAGAAGGTTATATTATATTAAAAATACAAAATTTTCAATTATATTCTTACTTATAGGAACGCATAACGATAGATGCGTTCGTTCCACCAAATCCGAAAGAATTAGATAAAGCCACATCAACGTTTTTCTCACGAGCCACATGGGGCACAAGATCAA
>CAXRKA010000123.1:0-9081 GCA_964231155.1 Alphaproteobacteria bacterium
CGGTAAAATTGGGCAGTATGTTGTGTACACTCACAAAGATATTTTAGCAGAGTTTGAGAGCCACTTCCCAAAAGATCAAGTCGATCTTGGATCTAAAACAGCGTATAAAGCCGTCAAGCCTAAACTTTAAGGGCTTTTGCCTTCAAAGACACATCCTTTGAAAACCCATTAAACAGGCCAAGATCAAGACACTTATAATAAATATAATGTGACAAAGATGGCAGCGTATTAATGCGCTCTGCGGATTCATCATAACGCTCTAAATCAGATTTCTTTGACACATCAAATTCATGTGCAAATTCTTCAACCGACTTATATTTAATCTCAGAACCAAAGGGCTCGCCACCAATGGCTTTGATCCGATAACCATTTTCTAAAAGCTTATCTTCATCAAGGATCAAGGAGCGATTGAGTTCCAGTGTATTGTCGTGCTTGATAAAACACGCCAAAGATTGATAACCCGCCTCAATCACTTCACCGCAGCGACGTGTTTCCACCGTATAAAGGCGATTTTGATCTGCTTCATTGTCCTGAAGTGGAATTTCAAAAATTTCTTCATTCAGGTCTATTTTTGTAATGCCATCTATACCCGCTTTTTCAAGCAATGTTGGATCTTCTTTGGCTTTTTCAACAAACATTTGGATTTGTGCACGCTTTTCTTCCAAAGGCATTTTACCATGCTCTCCACCATACGTCATGATTGCAGGTATGAGTACACCATCAGAAACACGCTCAACAAACATGATGGCTTCTTCGTTCAATTCTGTCAGAGAAGATGCACCTGGAGAATAGGCACAGCGCCCAATAAACTGCTGATAAGCTTCAGGATAAGCATTTGTGTTGGTGTCACGCTGTGTGATCATCAAACTTTCTTTGCCATCTCTTTTGTGTGTTAAAATAACCCCAGAGGAAATCAAAGACTGATGTGTTTTTTGAATATGCTCCTTTTGTGCCGCCAACACACCATGTGGATCATTGGGCACTTTATCTGGATTATTCATATCCATCAGATCATAAACCATGATCGGTGCCATCTTCAGTGCTTCTTGGTGACATTGCTTAGCCAGCTCTTTCTTTTCTGGCAGCGTTTTCTTCTTATTTCCTGCACTATAAGAATTAAAAAGCTCACGCTTAATTTTTCTAATTACAGAGAGCTGTGTTGCTGGACCTGCCAGTATACCCACTGGTGAATCGATACCAATATCTAGAACGATTTTTCGTTGATCGTGGTTAATATCGACATTGCCCATCTGGTAGGGTGTACTCATCATCATGACCATTTTGTCAAACAACGGATTACCACCACGAATATTGGCTTCAAGCAAGTTTATACTTTTATAAACAATGGATTCTATGTTCTCTTGGGCTTGTCGCATTAATGAATTTGGCATAATTTGATCCTTAATTTATTACTCTAATAAGTGTTTTTATAATAATCTTTGAGATATATTTGATTCGTATTTTAACATAATACAAAATCTATTACAACAAAAAAACCGCTTCTTTTGGGAGGGTTTTCAATATCTATATCGTTACCCTGCCTGGCCTATTGCAAAGCGTTTAAAGAATTGATCACGTGACATACCACCCTGCTTGAGAGCAGACATATCCTGATCTTTCTTATTGATATACCACTTCGCTTTTGTTTCATCAGAGGCGTTCTTCAGGTTTGGATGCTCTTGTCCAAGCGCATTAAAGATACGCTCTTCAACATTATAGCTATTGAGTACATGTGTATTTAAGAGATTGATCACTGCAATATCTGTCGGATGCAGGTAGTGTTTCATGGATTCAGGCATACCAAATGTAATGTCTTTGCCTTGAGGCACCATTGAGTAATTGGCCGCCGGATTACCTGTAAGTGCATCGCCGCCCCCTTGGATAGAAGCGGAGTAGTTCGCTGCAATAAACGGCAACCCAAGCTTGCTGGCGATTTGATCACCCATATTACCGGCCGCTAAGTTATCCGCAAAGCCACTGGGGTGACGAATGAACTCCATGAAAGCGCCCAATTTAGCCATGTCTGGCAACTCTGTATCCATGATGCTCTTGAGCCAGTTACCCACCACATAGACAGCATGGTTCACCACCAACATCTGACCCGTTGCAACTGCAATCAAATCGTTATTGGCATGACCCAATGTATCCGCCATGCGCTCATGATTGAGAATACGATCTGCTATCTTAGAAATTTTTGCGGGAACACTGTCTAGATCACTCAAATCTGAGCCACGGCGAATTTCGTCATTCAAAACCCATAGTGTTCTAAGTGAGCCACGTAGTAGACGATATTTCTCTTCTTGCGGGTTATTTGTGACCAATGTTTCCAATTTCTTTTCAGCCATCGCAAACAAACCATTGGCTTCATCTTGGTTCTTGGTCAAAAGCGCCTGAGAGAGTATCTCATTAAACTGGGACACACCTTCTTTTTGGTCCACGTTCTTGCCCAACGCTTCTTCCATCAGGCTTTCGATGTCCGAAGCGATCGGATCATATTCCGTCTGCTCAAAATTTGTCAGCTCATTGTGCAAACCTTTAACAATCCTAGAATGTGGATGTGCTGCATGGATAAATTGTGTTGCACTATCGGGATTGGCTTTAAGAATTTGACCCATGTTATGGCGTGCTTCTGCCAAGCGTGCTTTAATCTCACTCTTGGCCCCATGAGTATACTTATTCCCTTTAAGGTTCCCCCAGGTCGCTAAAATAAATGGTGCAAAAACTTTACGGTAAATTTTAGCCACTGATTTGATGGCCTCACCTGTTGGATCAGGAATGCCAAAAGCTTTGTTACCCACTTGTGCTGTTTTTACTGTTGAATAAAGACCGGGCAATGAATAATACGCTCCAGATAGCCCCCAAGTTGATGGCAAACCGTATTTCATCAATTGCAGGATCACTGGTGGATCACCTGGCACAAAGTTAAAACCAAGTGATGCGTTGTTCCCAGTATGTGCAATGGAACGCGCCAAGAAAGCCTGTGCTGCTTTTTGATCGCCATCATGGTGTTTCACCATGTCATTCGCCAGATCAATAATCTCATCACCAAAACATTTGGCTGCTGAGATTGTCAGACCAAAATAACGAGACATACCATTAGACAATACAGATGCCGCAGCAATAAAATCTTGTTTGGAGATATCTTCTGATTTGAGGCGATCACGCAAGATAGCCCCTAAATCACCAGATACACCCTCCATTGTTGCAGCAAATGGAATAACAATACCCAAGCTACCGTAACCCAACTGGAGCTCATGAACCATATGACGAGCTTCTTCCTCAGAAGAGAGCTGAATAGCCAGAATATTTGTAGCAAGAAGTGTTGCGTAATCTTTTGTTGTGAATTTACGGTTTGGATTTGTGCTCATCTCCAAAATTAATTGTGAAAAATAACCAAAGCCAAAATGATGGATCGCTGAAAGCAGCTTTTGATTTTTGCTTTCACCATGAGATCCCTTTGCATCGGCGCCGGCCGCTGCTTCTTCAATCTCAATAGATTCATTGTCTTGTTCTGGCGCTTGCTCTTTGCTCGAATTGTCTTTTAGCCAGCCAGATCCCAAAGCACCACCAACAAAAACACCCGCACCAACATAGGCTGATAGTGTCTTCAAGAAACCACCACGGGACAGTTTGCGATATGTCATTTGATTGGCTTTATCATTCAATACAGCTAAGATCTCATTAGCAGCCTCTTGGTATTGTTCAACAAAACGATCCCAAAGTTTATTTTGCTCTTCACTGCTTACATCAAGATCCCTTTGATTAATAAACTCAAGGATAGTGTCTTGGGTTGTTGTGGTCATTTGGTTGAACAAACGCGTCACATCATAAGATGCATTTTCAAGAGTAGATTTTGCGGTGTGGAGATCGTTTTTATCGGACATAGTGTGTACCCTGTTTTATTATTGTTTTTATGGTTAGCGCTACTGTAGTGCCCTCAGATCTGAGGTCAAGTAATTTTCCATAGCTTTATAAGAAAATTATCCAATCGTGTTTTAGTTAGACAACCAACTGATTGATTTTGTTCCAAACCTGTTTTTCAGAAAGTGGATTATACTCCGTATCAATATTGCTGTAATAACGTGTTTTATATTGAGAAACACCATCAGGAAAACATAAAAGGAGGTCTGGATAAGCCTCTTCATCCAAGCCAAAGGATGGCAACTGGGGTATGAAAATGCCCTCTGCATCAATAAATTGCTGTTTTATACCTTCATGGTGGCCCAAAAGAGCATCTCTGACTTTCCGATAAGAAATACGAGAAAAGCTTTCAGTCAAGTCTGAATAAGTACTGGATAAATCTATCGCTTTAGCATTGAGGCCATATTGTGTACGTAATAAACCTTGAAGCGTTTCTTTGGCTGTAACCTCGGAAGAAAAATTATGTCGTCCCCCATCCAAAACAAGAACATGGCGTTTGATGCGCAGGGTTTTCTATAGCCAGCTGCCCAAAACCTTGCTCGTGAAAAAAAGGAATCAATGCATGAAGTAAAACACGATGTTCAATGGAGCTATGGTTCTCACCCAGAATTAAAACATCACAAACGTTATCAGCGAACAAGGCACTGATATGATCAATAACAGAATCGAGCGATAAAGACATCGGCATAGTATTTTACGTATAGCAATATATGCCGCCCGAAGACAAGTCAACTATTATCTATTCACTAATAACCGAGAAAATAAAAGCTATTTAAGTAAGTAATGGAATATCTGGATTATTAACAATCATCTCTTTGACAGATTTGATTTCTCCATTTGTAATCTCATCACTAAAATAACTCATCAGTTTTATAAGGAGTTTGTTTGTCACATAAACCTTTGTTTTGAGGATGGTTTTATATAGTCTCAAACACAAGGGAGGATAAGCGGTATGAAAGAAAGCCTTTTACTTGATGTCTTTGCACACGTTGGTTTTTTCCTTGCCATTGCAGGCTTAGCTGACCTATCCATGGCATTGGGTGAGACAATGAAGGTTATAGAAATATAACAATTACTGTGCACGCTACTCAACCTGACAGCTTTATGAAACAAATTCAAGATAATGCAGCAGATGTTTTTAAGAAAAGAAATATTACAATGAAAGAAGACTCTGTTGTCATTGGTAAATTTACTGAAACACCACGATTTAGTGGCTAAAATCAGTAAATGGCAGGAGCGGAGGGACTCGAACCCACAACCTTCGGTTTTGGAGACCGATGCTCTACCAATTGAGCTACACTCCTAATGCAGTGTTATCACTACACCACAGATCGGTAAAAACACAAGCTAAAATTACTATATTGATTGCTTAAAGGCCTGGAAAATCATTTTTTCTGCCAAATAAAATAGCTGCATTCAGTATAGTACCTATACATACCCAGAATAAAGACATTGGTATAATCGGTCTCAAAGATTCTGTGAGATTTTGCTGATCAGAAAGGAGATTTTGCTGATCAAAAAGCGCGAGAATTATATTGATCCCACCAAGAGCCAAAGCCTGCAAACTAGCTTGACGAAAAGCTGCCTCTTTTTCAGCCTTTGTTAGTGCTTTTAAATTTGGCTTTTGATCCATATTCCTCATAACATTCAGGGCAATGTTTAAAGCCTTAGTTCAAAACTGGCTTTGGTGTGCCAAAAATAAAAGCTGGTTTTGCAGATGCCAGTATCTGATGTAGGTTATCATTAGCGTTGGCCACAACACCTTGCACATCTGGGTCTTCTGATTGGCCATACATAGCAATGATAGCTTGCATATTATTAGGGCATGTTGGGTTGTTTAGTAGTAGTTCCATTGCACTTTGTGCATCTAATGAAGTCATTTTGATTATCCCTTTTGATGGTTTGCACCTGATAGTTTATAATTACGTAAAATATTATCTCATGAATTTAACATGACGTCAACAAAAAATTTAACAAATTTTTAACATCATGCAAGTGGGAAAGATACTCTTTCTACACAAGAGTATTCTTAAACCCTTTATTTATAGGTCTTGTATTAAATAAAATTATGGACAATGAAGATTTCAATAAACGCCTCGCTGATGCCTTAAAACAAGCGGGAATGAATAAAAATGAGAAAAATAAAGAAGATAGTGGCTCGTCTTTCGCCGCACTTGCGCGCGGTATGCGCATAGGTTTTGAGTTCTTAGGCGGTATTGTTACTGGCTTAGCAATCGGGTATGGAATTGACTATTATGCTGGAACAACGCCTCTATTTTTGACTATATTTCTATTTTTAGGATTCGGTGCTGGTTTGTTGAATATCTATCGATTATTAAATAACATCGAAACAACAATTGGAGTGAACCGAAAAGAGTTTTTAGACGTAACAAAGGGCGATGACGGAGGACAATAAGAGCTGTGGCTGACCCTTTAAAGCAATTCGCCGTTAAACCAGTGATACCAATTGAGTTTGGTACACTGAATTTATCGTTGACCAACTCCTCGCTTTGGATGTTAGTCTGTGTATTTGTGGCTGTTTTAATTATGCTTGGCATGGCGCGTCGTCGTGCGCTCGTTCCTTGTCGTACGCAAAATGTCCCTGAAATTTTTTATGAGTTCATCCATGCTATGGTTAAAGACACTCTTGGCCATCATGGGCGAACATATATGCCACTTGTCTTCTCTTTATTCATGATTGTTTTGATCGGCAATATATTAGGCATGATCCCTTTTGGCTTCACGATTACCAGCCATATTGTGGTGACAGGTGCATTGAGCATGCTGGTGATTGGCGTTGTGACCGTCATGGGCTTTGTCAATCATGGCCTGAAGTTCCTGCGCCTTTTTGCTCCCAAGGGCTTACCGCTTCCTATCTATATCATTATTATACCCGTTGAGATTGTTTCTTATATGTCACGCCCCTTTACTTTAGCCTTACGTTTAGCGGCCAATATGACGGCAGGCCATACAATGCTCAAGGTATTTGCGATTTTCTCTATCCAAGCTGGCGTATTGGCAGGGCTTGGACCTATGCTCTTTAATGCGGCTATGGTGTCTTTTGAAATCCTCGTCGCCGTGCTGCAGGCTTATATTTTTACTATTCTTACGTGCATGTATTTAAAAGATGCAGTAGAGTTGCATTAAGCGATAACAAAATATACACTAACTTCAAACTTGATTGTCTAGTTATAAACTGTGAAAGGAATCTATTATGGACGTTGAAATGATTAAGCTTCTGGCCGCTGCTATTGCTCTGATCCCATTATTTGGTGTGGGTCTCGGTCTTGGTAAATTGTTCTCATCCTTTATTGAAACAGTCGGTCGAAACCCAGGTGCCAAACAGGATATTTTCCAGGTTGGTATGATCGGCGCAGCGATGACAGAAGCTATTGGTATTTTTGCTCTCGCTGTTGCACTGATACTTATTTTTGTTGCTTAGAAAGCTTATGAAATACATTCTGCTTCTTACCATTCTTTTACTGCCTAGCAGTGGCTTTGCTACAGAGGGCAATACTGCGCAAGAAATTGGCATGCCGCAACTTGATCCTGAATTTTGGATCTCTCAGATTTTCTGGCTCTTTTTCAGCTTTGCCCTGCTCTACTGGCTCATGGCAAAACATGCTTTACCCTATGTAAGATCTATTCTTGATCTGCGCGACCATACTATCCGCTCTAATCTAGAACAAGCCTCACAAATTCGCTCTGAAGCAGAGGATATCAAAATTGAGTATGATAAAAATCTGCGTCAAGCGGACGATAACGCAGAAAAACACATCCGCCGCGTTGCTAAAGAAATCGAAGAAATGACAATGCAGAAAATATCTCATGCGAATGATGAAATCCTGCAAAACATCAAAGTGGCAGAAACTGACATCAAGAAGAATGAAAAAGTGATCCTTGCTGATGCAGATAAGGAAGCCGAGAAAGTCGCCAATATCATGCTGGATAAGCTTGATGACTATGTGCAAGGGAGCAAGATGTGATTGGTGGATTGTTCCAAAGTACAAATACATGGATACTTCTCTCAACAGTAATTTGTGTTGCAATTATCTATAAGTACGCACGGAACCCTGTTTTATCGGCTTTGGATCAAAGAAGCTTTGGCATTAAAAAACAAATAGACGATGCTGAGAACCTAAAAGTTGAAGCACAGAATATACTATCAGAATATCAGCGCCGCAAAAAAGAAGCTCAAAAGGAAGCTGATAAAATTATTGAAGAAGCAAAAGTCAAAACCAAGCGCATGCGCTCAAAAGCTATCGATCAGATGGAATTAGAAATTAAACGCCTTGAAAGACTGTCTGATAACCGTTTAACGCGTTTACATCGTGAAATTGAATTAAAACTACGCGGTGCAATCACAGATGAAGCTGAAAAAAAAGCCATCTCTACCCTAAAATCGGATCCCAAGAAACTGGACGGTTACACTGACAAAATGATCGATCAAGCTCTTGATTACATGAGTAAAGAAATCAATGCACGTCATCAAGAATCAGCTTAAAATATGAGTAAGAAGAAAAACAAAAATACAGAATTCCATTGCGAAAGCCTCGTAAAACTCCTGGATGACAACAAAGCTGAAGACATTGTGTCAATTGATGTACGCGGAAAAACATCCTTATGTGACTTTATGATCGTTTGTAGCGGTAACTCTTCAAGACAAACCGCCTCTTTAGGAGATAAGGTTCTAGAAAAAGCCAAGAGCTTAACAGGAAAACCTGCCGTTGGTGTTGAAGGAAAATCAAGTGGTGATTGGATCCTTGTTGATCTCGATGACATCATTATCCACATCTTCAGACCTGAAGTTCGTGAGTTCTATCAAATAGAAAGAATGTGGGAACCCACAGATCCCAATCTTGAAAAAGTCACTGTAACTGCAGAATGAAAGCTGGCTTCCACATCCATAGTGTTGGTCGCTGGAAAGACTCTCCGGAGCGCTCCCTTTTTGAACGCTATCAAACCCGTCTTAAAACAAGCCTTTATCTACATGAGTATAACATTAAACCTGACCAAACAGCTTCAGATATTTTCTTTCCTCCACTCAGTGATAAAGACTATATTATCGCACTGGATGAAACAGGAAAAAACATGGGCAGTAAAGAACTGGCAACAGCCCTCGATAAAACTAAAATATCTGGCCATTCATCACTACATTTC
>CAXRKA010000124.1:0-10543 GCA_964231155.1 Alphaproteobacteria bacterium
TCGTCTTCTTCAAAATAAATCTCTGAGATAGGTAAAGCTGTAAAGTGAAACGCTGAACGCTCACCTGGACGCGCCTCCTCAAAAAGCAAGCATGCACTCCCACCGATTGCAAGATCAAGATAACATTGATGCATCTCAAGAGCAAAATTGGATCGTTCAAAGTGATCTTTTAATGTATCTGCCAATTCTTGCATAAGTGGCGCAATGGTTTCTGCCTCTGCACTGTTTAACTCTGTTCCTGGGCGAAATCCTGCCCATTGTGACCATGGTGGTGTGAGCTGAGCCAATAGCGATGCTGAGAGTTGCTCTGCTGCATCTGCCGCTGTCGCATCATAAAGTTGCATTTGGCGACGTGCTGGTAACCCACCACGCTGACCCATTTTTCCATGACGTGGCAAAGTGTAATCATAACACTCCTGCCAAAGACTCTCCCATGGTTGACGACGTAGTTTTGCTTTCTCAAAGCGATCCATAACTGAACGCTGTATCAGCGCCGTCGTATCTTTTTGTTTATTCTCAGGCATTGAGCTTGTTTCTTTCTTCATTCTTATTCTCCCCTATTCTCCAAGTAAGGTTTTGCGCGAAAGGCTGGTTTCGTCACTGGGCGACAAAACACCTGTATAGGATGTTCTTACAGTTCCAGATGTCCCACGACTGCGATTGAGGATATTTTCAACACGTGCCTCTTCCGCTGTTTGCTCAACAGGCTCATCAGAGACCGTTGTCTCAGTGGTGGTGGTGGTGGATGCTGTTGTTTCTAATGGCTTTAATTCTTGTGGTGTTGAAACAATTTTGGGGGCTGAACCAAATGATAATAAACTACCCATAGGTCACTTCTCCTTTAGTCGGTGTGGATGATAAATCTTCGTATCCCTGCTTCTCTAAATAGCGATACAGCTGATACGGCGTAAAAATAAAAAATTCATGGATATTGAGAAAACGCTTAATCACTTCCACACAGGTAAAGAATGACCACGGTGCGGGTTTAAATCGTCTCTCATTCAAGTACTGAACACTTTGAACAATAAAACCTTGGTTCTTAAACCAATGTGGTAAATTGATGTGTCCTTCAACATCTAAGACTTCAACTTCAAGATGTGATGATAAGCCATCAATAGCGACCCATTGTCTTTTGCCATTACGATAAATTAGAAAACAATGGCGGAATCCTTCTTTAAGTAATTTAAGGTAAGCCAGATCAGCACGACCTGAATAAACAACCCAAATATCTTTATGGGTATCTTGTGAAACAAGATTAAGTGGCTTTTCCGTGTTCAAGGTAGTTTTCATGAAGATACCACCTTGAGTTGAGATGTGATGATTCCCTTTTTCTCAAAGAATGGACGTATATTTTCAAAAGCATCACGCCAAATAGAATAATCTGAACGCTCTCGAGGATTGAACTGACCTGGTCGATATTGTAAATCACCGTATTTGGTCATCACCTTGAGGTGATGTGTTTTCAAAACACCTGTTTTATAAAGACGCATCACAATATTCTGTACATCAACTGGCTCACAAGGTTTTGACGCGTAACGTTTGTAACGACCACGATTAGCCATAGCTTTATTATGTGCCTCAACAAACCAGAACCAAACAGCTTCAGCAGAACGAAATGGTCTTGGTACGCGCTGTGTTTGTATTTCTGTTGTTTTATTTGCATCTTGAAACATAATTCGATTCCTTTATAGGCTTATGTTCCTATTTATAACTGATTTTATTCCTATGTCAAGACACAAAATAAGATTATATTCTTAGTGACAATTCTATAGACAATCTGGAATATTATCCTATGAGTAAAATTAAACACGAAGATATATGGCGTGCGATTGACCTGATGGCTGAGGGCCATGGGTTATCGACATCTGGCTTAGCTAAGAAGGCTGGATTGGATCCAACCACGTTCAACCCAAGTAAACGTCAAACAAGTAACGGCAAGAAGCGCTGGCCTTCAACAGAAAGCCTTGCAAAGGTTTTAGAGACGACTGGCGAAGACCTATCTTACTTTGCACGCATGGCTCAAGACGGCGATGATGGCAACAGCACTAAGATTGTTGAACAACATGATTTCCCACTAGTGGGCATGGATACGTTAATGGGGGGTTGCTTTAAAAAAGCTCTTCTTCAATCCAAAAACACAACAACATTACCTATCCCCAAAGATGAAGACAGTCTTGTCGTTGATGTGACAAACAAGGCCCTTATGCCTTTTTACAGTGGCAACGAGCGTATTGTCGTATCTTTAAATCATGATGCCATACGCCGTGGTGACCGACTATTGGTTCTTAACTCTGGACGTCCAGTTATTGGGCTTTATGAAAAACACATTTCACGCTCTGTCATATATACAGATCCACTGAAAAGCCAACGGATTATGACGCCCATAATGAATGACGACAAATGTATCTTTGGTCGTATTCTTGCCGTCTATTACTAGCCCCATTGACAAATACCAATTTTGTGAGACATTGAACTTTGGCCCTGTTCAAATGCCAAAGGAGAAAAACTATGTCTGATACATATGCACTATATACAGCAAAGATTGCAGAAAATGCAGAGAACAACTTTAACAACAGCATCCAATTCTTTTTAAAACTGATCAAATATGGCCTCATTGGTCAAAATGCCATGAGCATTGTCAAAAACTATCGAAAAAAAGCGCTTCAAGCACATGATCTTTGCAAAGAATATAAAGATTAAGATTGCGCTCACTTTTCAGCTTTATATAGTTAAGCCTGCATAGAAATTATAAAAACAAGGCGTTTATCATGTCACAGGCCAAAACAGAATCAGAAACACTCGTTCAAGACAGCAATATTGTTCGCGATGCGAAATTGAATAACCTGAGCTATTTCGAAGATAAAGGCGTTGATGCCTACCCTCACCGTTTTAAGCCTGATTCAAAAGCTGGTGACCTACAAAGCAAGTACCAATCCCTAGAAGACGGTGAACAAACTGAAGATATTATTATCGTTGCTGGGCGGATCAAAGCCTATCGTAATTCTGGTATGTTCATTGACCTCCATGATACAACTGGAAAAATTCAAATCTTCTCCCACAAACAAGATTTGAGTGAAGAACAGCTTGAAGACATTAAACACTATGACCTTGGTGATATTATTGGTGTTAAGGGCTATATTCGCCGTACACCACGTGGCGAACTTACTATCAATGCAAAAGAAACAACGCTTCTGACAAAATCTCTCCAACCTTTGCCCGACAAACATTCTGGCTTAACCGATGTGGAGCAACGCTATCGTCAACGTTATGTTGATATGATTGCCAACCCAGAGGTTAAAGATGCTTTTCGTAAGCGCTCACAGATCATCCGGACCTTCCAAAATATCTTGGACGAAAAAGGCTATATCGAAGTGGAGACACCCGTTCTACACACGATCCCTGGTGGAACTTCAGCAAAACCTTTTGAGACTCATCACAACTCTCTCGATATGCCACTGTATCTGAGAATTGCCACTGAGCTTCATCTCAAACGTCTTATTGTTGGTGGGCTCGCTGATGGTGTTTATGAAATTGGTCGCCTGTTCCGCAATGAAGGTATGTCGGTGAAGCACAATCCTGAGTTTACAACACTGGAAGTTTATGTGGCCTATTCTGATTACAATGACATGATGGATCTTACGGAAGAGCTAGTGTCTAAAACATGTGAAGCTGTGAACGGGACAACAGCTGTATCTTTCAATGGCAAAGATATTGATTTTAAAGCGCCTTGGCCACGTATCTCTATGGTCGACTCAGTCAAAGAAAAAACAAATGTGGATTTCCTTGAAATCACAGACCTCAAAGCCGCGATCGAGAAAGCCAAAGAGCTTGAATTGGATATTAACCCCAATGATAAGTCACTGAACTGGGGCAAGATTGTCGAAGCCGCTTTTGAAAAATATGTTGAAGGCACTCTTATTCAGCCCACACATATCACAGATTACCCATTGGATATCTCACCCCTCGCCAAAAAACATCCCGAGAACTCTCTTTTGACAGAGCGCTTCGAGAGTTTTTGTAATGGCTGGGAGATTGCCAATGCATTTTCAGAGCTCAATGACCCCCAAGATCAGGTGGCCCGTTTCCAAGAACAGGTGAAGCTACGTGAAGCTGGTGATGATGAAGCACAATATCTGGATATGGATTTCGTCAACGCCTTGGAAGTGGGTATGCCCCCCACCGGCGGTCTTGGCATAGGTATGGATCGCCTTGTAATGCTATTGACGGACTCACACAGCATTCGGGACGTCATCCCCTTCCCAACAATGAAAGAAAAAACAGATAATTAGCTTTTAGTTTAAAGATTGTATTGGTGTTCTTGTAACGCTTCAGCGCGAAGGGATTTTGAAATACGCATTACATTTTTAGAGTTCTCAATAAAGATTTTAGCCTCATCTTCAGAAAGGCTTTCGTTATCACTGATCGCTTCAGTAAGTATCTTTCTAGAAATCATGTAGTCACTATTTGCTTGAAAGTTTCTAGTTACTGGAGAATCTTGGCCAAAGAGATCAGAGATGTTTTCAATTATTTCAACTTTACTGTCCACTTCATTATTAAGAAGCCCGACAAAAGCTAACCTGAAAAGTGTCGGAATCATTCTGTAACCAAGATTTACTTTAGAATCTATTGATGTATTATCTTCATCGTGCTGGATAACGGCATCAACAAAGTTATTGTATCTCTTTAAAATTTTAAGAGCTGATTGCTTTGTTAGTTCTTTTGACATGATAATATCCCCGTATAAAAATTTAGATTAAACAGACACTACCACAAAAAATAATTATGTCAATAATATTAGCGTTTATCGCTTGTCGTTTGATTCTGTATCGATAGGAACGCCGGGCTCTTGCTTGGCCGTGCGTACGCTCAGGTGAGAACGAACATTGCCGACATTATCGGCCTTAGTGACTTTTTCGGTGATGAAATGTTGATATTCATCCCAATCTTTAGCCACCACTTTAAGAAGAACATCAAAATCGCCTGTCATAAGATGACATTCACGGACCATCTCCCAATCTTGAACCATGTCTGTAAAAGCGGATAGGTCTTTATCAGAGTGATGCTCTAAAGAAATTTGGGCAAAAATTGTCATGTTGTAGTCCAACGCCTGTGCATTGATATCAGCATGATAGCCCTTAATATAACCGGAATCTTCCAAAGCTTTCACACGGCGCAAACATGGAGGGGCAGAAATATTGACCTTCTTTGCAAGATCGACGTTACTCATGCGACCGTCCTCTTGAAGGTAATGAAGTATTTGACGATCTATTTTATCTAATTTAATCTTTCTCATGTCTTTTGTATTTCCTTGGTTAAAGACTCAGTTATTGGATTGACTCGGTTAAATTATGCGCAGTATAAAGTGGTGCGCTGCAAAAATAAAGACCATAACGTCATAATATTACAAAAAAAAGATATATATGAACAAGAACACACACGATAAGGCACAAAACGTTTCAAAACTGTCGTGCTGGATTATTACAGAGAAAGAAAAAACAGGCACACTCAACCCGTGTATTGGCCTTGCGAATGCGGTTGGCTTTGAGTATCCAGAAGTCAAAACCCTGTCGATGCGTAAACCCTATGCCCATTTCACGCCTTATATTCGATATTTTAAAACCAGCATGCTCACACCGGACAGTGAAGACATCAATACAGGTGATTGGCCTGACTTGATTATCTCCTCTGGTCGTAAAGCCGTTGTCCCCGCTTTATGGGTCAAGAAACAATCAAAGAATCAAGCAAAGCTGGTCCATATCCAAGACCCTAAAGCCCATCGCTCTGACTTTGACCTGATCCTTGCGCCTGTTCACGATCAAATCTCTGGACGGAATGTCGTCTCAACACGCATTAATATTCATCATGTCACAGAAGAAAAGCTTGCATCAGAAAAAGAAAAATTTTCCAAGCGCTATAAAACTCTCCCAGAACCACGCGTTGGCGTTCTAATTGGTGGCTCTAGTAAACACCATACAATGACTGCTGAGATTACCGCTCAACTGGCTGAGCAAATTTGCTCTCTAGCCGATCAAGGTTATGGCGTAATGATCACAGCTTCTCGCCGCACAGGTGAAGAGAATGCGAAGATTCTTAAAACACAACTTAGGCACTACAATATTGACTTTTGGGATGGCACAGGAGATAACCCTTATTTTGGTATTCTAGCCTGGTCTGATGTTGTCCTCACAACAGAAGATAGTGTCTCCATGACATCTGAAGCCATAGCAACAGGCAAGCCCGTTTATACCATTCCATTGCAAGGCGGCTCTCCACGTTTAGATGTCTTCCATCAAACGCTTCAGAAATATAAGCATACACGGCGTTTTCTGGGGCGTATCGAAGATTGGGTTTCAACCCCGAATAATGATATGGCGAATGCTGTATCTCGCGTAGTCAAGCTCTTAGCTTCTTAAATATATATTCAGCCAAGTAACAATTTGAAACATAAAAACGAAACACTAATTATAAGAACAAGAACAACAGGTATTTATGATGACTGAACAAAAAACAACACAACACACACAATGCTTGATTATTGGCTCAGGGCCAGCAGGATATACTGCAGCGATCTACGCTGCGCGTGCTGATATCAAACCTTTGATGTACGCCGGCAATCAACCTGGCGGACAATTAACGATTACGACGGATGTTGAAAACTTCCCAGGCTTTGCTGATCCGATCCAAGGACCTTGGCTTATGGAACAAATGCGTGATCAAGCTCAAAATGTTGGAACAGAGATTGTCTATCAAATGATCACCGATGTTGATTTCACACAGCGTCCCTTTGTGGCCACAACAGATCGTGATGAAACCATCACGGCTGATACTATTATTATTTCAACAGGTGCAAAAGCACGCTGGTTAGGCTTAGACAGTGAAGAAAAATTCAAAGGTTACGGTGTTTCTGCCTGTGCAACATGTGATGGGTTCTTCTTTAGAGACAAAGACGTTTGTGTTGTTGGCGGCGGGAACTCTGCCGTTGAAGAAGCTTTGTTTTTGACAAAATTCGCCAATAAAGTCACCTTGATTCACCGCCGTGATGAGTTGCGTGCCGAGAAAATTATGCAAGAACGTGTCTTTAACCATGAAAAAATTGAAGTTCTTTGGGACCACGTTCTCGAAGAGGTTCTTGGTAATGAACCTGGCCAAGAGAACCCTGGCGTAACAGGCGTTAAAGTCAAAAATGTTAAGACTGGTGATATCTCTGAAATAGGTTTAGCCGGTGTTTTTATTGCCATTGGCCACGACCCTGCAACAGGCATATTCAAAGGCAAAGTCAAAATGGATGACGAAGGCTATATCATTACAGAACCTGACTCGACAGCCACAGAAATCCCGGGTGTCTATGCTGCCGGTGATGTGAAAGATAAAACCTATCGTCAGGCTGTGACAGCCGCTGGCATGGGCTGTATGGCCGCCTTAGAGGCTGAACATTACTTATCCAACTTGGAAAATGGTGAAGAACCATCAAAAATGGATAAACCCGCCTCAGCTGCTTATTAATTTAAGCTATTGAACGAATAGCGCTCGCTAAATCCATCATTTCATCAACGATGACTGATGGATTTTTGCTTATCAGATATGAGCGGTCCTGAAACCCCCATGTCACGGCCACGGATTGAACACCTGCATTATGGGCCATATCAACATCGGCACATGTATCACCAATCATCGTGACCTGGTCCAGGCCATAGCCTAACTCTTCTATGATGCAGAGTAATTTATCTGGATTGGGTTTATCTTTATGGCCACGAATAAGCTGGTCAGATTGCGTCCTTTTTGAAACAAAGAAATCATGGAGACCATTATGATCCAGTATCACCGATGTCGAGGACTCAGGACGGGATGTCACAATAGCCAAAGTGAAGTCTTTTTGTAAATTTTCCAATTGATTGTCAACATGATCAAATTTTCGTGGCATTGGCTTTTTATATTTTAAAGTTCGATCATCACACCAGCGGAAAAACTTACTTCTCAGCACTTTCTGCTCTTCTAATGGAACGCCCCACCCCCAATCAACATCTTCTGATTTCATATAGCTGCGCTGAAAGGCATCTGTGTCAGGCTCTGGCAAATCAAATTCTTGTGAAAATCGTATTAGCTCACTCGGCAGCTGCTCTTGGCTATTCACCAACGTGCCATCAAAATCAAATAACAAGAGTTTATCTTTTTTCATTTTTCACATATCCTAAATTTGAAAGATCAAAACTTAGAATACCCCCACAAAAATAACAAGGTATGAATATGACCGAACCTAAATTAGACAATATCCCTAAAGAAATTGACGGTGAACGTATAAAACTAATCTTACACGATGATAAATATGCCGAAAGCTATTATAATACTATCGACAACAATAGAGAGTTTCTAAGTCAATATTTAGATTGGGTTGATCGATACACTAGTATTTCTGACACACTGGAATATTTTAACGAAAAACGTGAAAATTGGGAGAAACAAACAGAAAAAGCTTTTCTCATTATCAAAAAAGATATAGATGCTGCTATAGGTTCCATAGGCACAATTCTTATACTTTCAAAACATCATTATGCTGAACTTGGTTATTGGCTGGCATCTCAATATAATGGGAAAGGTTATATGAAAGAAGCCATGGGCTTGATAGAAAATGCCCTATTTCAAGAACACTTTGAACGCATTGTTATTGAAATGGAACCAGAAAATGTACCTTCAAAAAATGTGGCAGAGCGTTGTGGCTATACATTTGAAGGCTGCGCACGGCACGGAGTCAAACGTCCAAGTGGGTTTTCTAATATACTGACCTATTCCAAGCTCAAGTACGAATGGGAAGCAGAACAAAAATCTTAAAGCGCTGACCAATCGATGGGTTGTTTGCCATGATTCATTAAATAATCATTGGCTTTAGAAAAGTGACCCTGGCCAAAAAATCCACGATGTGCCGATAGCGGCGATGGATGTGGTGCTTTTAAAACCAAATTCTGATTGGGGTCAATTACAGCGCCCTTTTTCTGTGCATAAGATCCCCAGAGCATATACACAACATGTGTCTTAGTATCATTGAGAACACGCACAATCTTATCCGTGAATTCTTCCCAGCCCCTTCCTTGATGAGAACCAGCATTGGCTGCCTGAACCGTGAGCGTTGCATTCAGCAATAATACCCCTTGTTCAGCCCAGCCTGTCAGATCACCATGCGTGGGCATCTTGACACCGAGATCACTGTGGATCTCTTTATAGATGTTCTGCAAACTGGGTGGCAAAGGAATACCTTTACGTACCGAGAAACAAAGACCATGCGCTTGATTAGGGCCGTGATAAGGATCTTGCCCCAAAATGACAACCTTCACATCATTCAATGCTGTGGTGTTCAAAGCATTGAAGATTTCCGAACCTTTTGGATAAATGACCTTGCCCGCTGCCTTCTCTTGTTTCAAGAACGCCTTGAGATTACCCATATAGGGTGTTTGAAATTCCGGCTCTAATTGTTCGAGCCAACTTTCCTCAAGATCAATATTTTTTTGACTGTCTGCCATAACCTCTCTACTTTACGATGTGCATATGAGAAATCAAGATATTACATTTGATGAGAATGGCATCATACGCTCGACACAATTTGGGGACATCTATTTTAATCCTCATAGTGGCATAGAAGAATCCAGGCATGTCTTTTTGCATGGTAATGCTCTTCCTCAACGCTGGGATGATGGACATAACCATACAATCTGTGAACTAGGATTTGGGACAGGATTAAACTGCCTCCTCACGGTTCAAACCTTTGAAAAAAAGAAAAAACCACATCAACATCTGCATATCATATCCATTGAAAAATATCCTCTGGATAAATCTACCTCAAAAAAAGCAATTGCTCCCTTCCAAGAACAGCTTTCACCTTATGCACAGACACTCATTGATGAATATCCACTTCTTATCCGCGGCGCGCATCGTATTCATCTGAGTTCAAACGTGCAGATCACGCTTATATTTGGTGATGCCCAAGATGCACTTCAAAAATTAGAGTATCCTATCGATACTTGGTTTCTTGACGGGTTTAATCCATCAGAAAATCCAGAGATGTGGTCTGATAAGATTTTTGAGAATATGGCACGCCTCTCTCATGATCAAACCTGGTTTTCGACATTTACAGCAGCTGGCTTTGTACGCCGTGGGTTAGAAAACGCTGGGTTTAATGTTAAAAAAACCAATGGTTTTGGTCAAAAACGCGATATGTTGCATGGCCGATTTAAACAGAACCAAAAGCTTCAAACAGTGCCCACTAAAGATGTACACATCATTGGTGCAGGGCTTGCTGGAGCCAGCTGTGCTTATACTCTTGCAGAAAAAGGCTTCAATGTTCATATCTATGATCAATCAGACCAACCACCACAAGGTGCATCAAGCAATGTTATGGGGCTTATCAACCCTAAACCCTCTGTAAGCTCAACCACTGTTGGTACATTGAGCCTGGTGGGTTACGATCTCTTATTACGCCGCCTACATCGCCTATCTTCAAAATATGACTTAGCGTTTAGACACAACGGCAATGAACACCTTATCGATACGCCTC
>CAXRKA010000125.1:0-10829 GCA_964231155.1 Alphaproteobacteria bacterium
GATATTAAAAAAAGCGCCCGCACCCCGTAAGAGATGATCATAAGAGGCAATATTGGCATCGATCGCTTGATAAGCTTCAGTAGCGAAAGATTTGAATAGGCTATGTGTATCTTCATAGACAATATGATCAATCACTTTCCAAGTGTAAAAGCTTAAGCCAATTGGCACGAGTAGCACTAAAAGGCTTAAAAATGATAATGCTGGAAATGTATTATTACCCCATTTGAGTGCCGTTTTTGCATTCGGCAAGAATATACAAAGGGGCATAAAAATAAAAATACCCAACATCGTACTTAACCACGAATGGTAGTCAATATTTTGAATATCACCTGTCAAAAAACTGCTTATAAAATCCGTAAGAGGCTCAGAAACCAAGCTAATAATTGGAATAAATATGATCACTTTAAGAATATCAGCAAATGATTTGAACTCTAAAGGGCGTCCCAAAATTTTCGTATACAGCGCATAGCCCAAAAGTGATTGTAGTGTTATCAATGAGGCAGAAATAATTGCATGCGTGATATTTCCCAAATCAAAGCCTGTTAATAAGGACATCTGATAAGCTAGATATCCCAGAAAAATACCTGGCCATAACTTTAAACCCTGCACAAGCAAAACTCCGAGAGCAATCCCAGAAGCGGGATCAATAATAGCCTGATCACTTCCGGTAAAGGTCAGCATTTCCCTGCAAAAACCAAAAATCACCAACACAACTGCCAAAATCAAGTTTTGGATAGCTGTTGATTCTATAAGCCGTTGTGTACGTGCCCCTAATGTCAATTTTGTGTCTTCCCTTTTATTTTTGTTTATCAGAATTTTGCTCTAGATATTATGGTGCAGGCTTATTTAAGATACCCCTACAATTCGTGACAAAATTGATATACACATTTTTGTATGTTCCCCATTTTCAGATGATCAAAATGCTTCAAGATAGTTTCTATTTAGGGACTATAATTTAGAAAACAACTTATGGTACGCTAATTGCTTTTATTTCATGTACACTAAAAGAAATAAGGAGTTTAAATTATGACAGATCTTACACCCAAAACTGCAAAAGAAGTTGATCCATCCACCTATAATTTTTATAAATCATTCAGCCGATCGCAAGATATTCCCGGTTGGTTTTTTCATCCATCTCACGCTATATTTGATTCACTTCTGAATTATCAGTGCGAGAATGACATTTTGGGTAACCAGATGGAAATTGGCGTTTATCATGGTAAAGTAGCTGTTGTAATGGCTCATTCTCTTCTTTAATAATACTCGTCATGCGATCCAAAATGGCTTTGATTGTTGGATCAGCGTCTTCAAGTTTATTCTTCATGAGCTGTGGGCTAATGACAATGACATACGCTTCAGTTTCAGCCAGAACAGTGGCTGAGCGTGGGCTATCTTGTATAAGAGCCATTTCACCGATAATGTCGCCCGGGCCTATTTTTCCAAGCTCTATGGTTTTCCCGCTCTCGTTAACAACAGCTTGTAATGTCCCCTGTTGTACGAGATAGGCTTGTCGGCCAGTTTCTCCTTCACGAAATAAAATTTCGCCCTTTTTTAATCCCTTACGCGTTAAGAAATCCCTCTTGTTCTTTGCCATAGCTTGCGTTTTTTCTCTAAATTTAAGGTTTTTTTATCAGGTTTTCCTGCACATTTATGACATTAATCAATACATACCCGCGAAGTCAATCCTTTGGCTTACCCCTGAAATCATGAAAAAGACATCCGTATTTACATTTGCCTCGGTTTTGACCACTCTATCCTTACTCTCCTTCTCTGCTAATGCGAAGGACATTCGGACAGCTATTTTAGATGCTTTGGATTCACACCCAGCCATAACTCAAGCAGATGACGATGTACAGATTGGGCTCTATAATGAAAAATCAGCAATTTCTGATTACTACCCGACTGTATCTGTAAATTTAAATGGTGGCCGCTTTTATGCTGATACAACAACGACCCGAGGTTTAACAACGGATCGTGGCGCAGGTTATTCGGGTTTATTTGAATTTACCACGGCCGTAACACTGTACGGATTTTAGGTCTTAAGACCAAGTGGCTGATAAAACGGATGCTAAGTCATCATCCAAACCAGCATCTGAAAGCTCAGTTTGTCCTGCAGCTGGTGCCGCAAAAGCAGACATTGCATCAACCAATGTTTGAACGTCAGAGGCACTCAATGTGAAGCCATCACCTGATGTAATACTGTCCACAGTTGTGTCAATGCCATACCAGCTCTGTAATGTAATTTGATCATTTGTACCAATCACACTGACAACTAAGTCTACACCGGCTTGCTCAAACCAAAGTTGATCATGATCAACACCGACATCAAATGAAAGAACATCATTTGTTGAGCCTGCGTCATCAAAGACAATTGTGTCACGCCCGCCGCCACGCTCAAAGATAAATGTATCATCGCCAGATCCACCATAGAGGCGGTCGTTATAACCCTTACCATTGAGGATATCATTGCCTTGATTACCGTAAAGGTATTCTGCACCACCTTGACCAGTGATTGTGTCATTGCCTTCAGCACCGATTGTCACTGTGTTACCACGTGCAACAATCGTGTCATCAAAGTTTGTGCCCGTAAAGCGGAAGACGTTAAAGACCTGGTCAATTTCGCCACCAGCTTTTAATACATGGTCTTGAGTGGCAGAAAGATCAGCAACAATACCACTTGTCAAAGCTTGATAGTTTGCATTGTTTAAACCACCTTCACCATCAAAGGTATCGCTTCCGGTGCTCGCATAATATGTGTCATTGCCCTCACCGCCGTAAACAATGTCATTGCCCTCATTGCCATAGAAATTGTCATTGCCACCTAGGCCGTAAATTGTGTCGTTGCCTTGACCACCATGAAGAACATCAGCGCCTTCACCGCCAGTGATCACATCATCACCACCCATACCAAAGAACAATACGCCACTATCATCGCCAACCATCGTGTCAGCAAGATTTGAACCTCTGTATTCTTCAAAACCTGTGATGTTGTCTGTACCGTAATCTTTAACAACTTGGTCTGTTGCACGGTTAAGATCTAAATCAATACCAACGGCAACACCATCGTTGTAGTATTCATAAGAAAGAACATCATAATCAGCGCCACCATCAAGAATGTCAAAACCACCACGCTGGATAATAATGTCGTCACCAGCATCACCATAAACAGCATCATCACCATGATCACCGTAAAGGATGTCATTGCCTTCATCACCGTGGATTGTATCATTGCCGAGCCAGCCACGGATAACGTCGTTACCAGCACCACCATTGAGAACATCGTTGCCGCGGCCACCATAAAGCTTATCTTCGCCCTCACCGCCATCAAGAAGATCTTCACCACGGCCACCACGAAGAAGATCATTTCCAATGCCACCCTCTAGAATGTCATCGCCACGACCACCGCGAAGCGTGTCATCACCGGCTTGTCCACGTAGAATGTCATCACCAGTTCTCCCTCTAATGTAATCATTACCGCCCATGCCGTTGATCACATCATCAGAGTCACTAAAACCCATAATTGTGTTGTCTGAGTCATTAAGGAAGGTTGTTGAGTTTTTATTCCATACGCGAGAGTTGTTCTGTGTATGGGAGTTAAAGACATCAAATGCGTCCGTGCCTGATGTTTGACCATCAAAAAGAATATTGGCCGTACCATTTGGCAAGTTATCAAGATCGGTGAAATCAAAGTTTTCTAATCGGACCGAGAAGTTATCAACACCAACAAAGGTAATGATTGTATTTTCGCCGTCGTATTCTAGAATCATGTTTTCTGGCGTCAGGCCAGAACCCTCAAAAGATAATGTGTCAAATTCAGGCAATAGGTTGCTTTCACCTCTTGCGCCAGCACCAACGCCACCAAAATCTGTAATAACTGTATGCCCACTGTCTATTGTAATAACGAATGTGTCGTGGCCACCACCGCCAGTTATTGTGCCGCCGCCATCCTGAGCGTTGAGCGTTTCATTTGCAGAGGTGCCGTTAATTCTATCAGACATTGTGTTTCACACTCTTATTGTCATCTGTTCTTATTTCTTATCTTATTCGTGCTATTATCTAATGCAGTTACTGTACCAAAAAAATATTCAATAAATTATGAATTTATTCTCTTGGAATTTACCATATTTTGGCGATTCTAACAAACTTTTTCCGAGTAATTTTCCTGTTATTTTTCAATGATAAATGACATTTCCTAATATAATTAGAAATAAATACAGCATTTTATGATTATAAATATGTTAACTAATTGGATTGCGGAAGCGTCCAAAGTGTAGGAACAAAAGCCTAATTGGGGGCCTTATAGACATCACTTATTTGGTTATCATCGCCCAGCAATACAACCGTGGGTTGCCATGCGGCGGCGGCGGCTTTGTCCATATCAACATAAGCCACAATGATCACAAGATCACCTTTTCGAATTTTATGGGCGGCCGCACCGTTGGTCTGAATTGTTCCGGATCCACGCTCACCTTCAATGACATAAGTCTCAATACGTTCACCGTTGGTAATATTATAAATTTCGACTTTTTGATGAATAATAAGATTCGCCGCGTCCATTAAATCGCGGTCAATTGTGACGGAACCCACGTAATGAAGATCAGCTTCTGTAACCGTGGCGCGGTGCAGCTTAGAATACATCATAGGTATCAACATTATTTTTCCTTCATCCAATCGACATCTTGAGCGTATAACTCTATAAGCAAACACAGAATACATCACAATATGGATTATTTAAACAATTTCTCTCCTTTCACAGAACTGGTTCTTTTATTCTGCCTCGCCGCACCCTTTTGGCCTCATTTTTGTGTTTGAGTAGCACTCAGGCATCTTCAGCTTTTATCCTTTAATCATCCCAACACTGTGATTAATTGTCCAACAGGATTAGTGCCTATCTTTCTCGTGCCTTATGTAACAATGATGCATATTTTATCATTGGCCGAGTTGAGGCGGCACAAAAAAGAAAAATCATAGTTTAAAAATTTTTTTCCTGTTTCACCATTGTCTCAACATATTATAATTTGTAAGGTCTGCACATGACACATTCATTATTATCCTGCCCTGATCAACATCAGCGCCTTGTAAAACTAGCCCAAGATACACTGGTTAAAAACTTTAGCTCAGATGGGTTTTCTATACCTGCTAATGGTCTTTATCCAGGGCAGTGGCTGTGGGACTCTGGTTTTATTGCGCTTGGGTTTATGACCTTTGATGAAGAAAGAGCCTGGAAGGAAATTGAAACGCTTTTATCCTGCCAATGGGCTGACGGCATGATGCCCCATATTAATTTTCTGGCGGATGCATCTTGCTATACCGTTGGCCCAAAAATCTGGCAATGCCATGCACCGTCTGGAGCACCCACTTCAGGGATTACACAGCCCCCCGTATTACCATCCATGCTTTTAAGAATGTATGGGCTGTCTCAAAATAAAGAAAAAGCAAAGGCATTTCTCAAAAAATATATTGATAAAGTGATTAAAAATATTCGCTGGTACACAACAGTTCGTGATCCTGAAAACTTAGGTCTGACTGTGACTTATCATCCCTGGGAAACTGGCATGGATAACTCTCCAGCCTGGGATAAAGCCATGGACAGCATGCCCAAGAATTATCTCGAAGACTATACGCGCATTGATACAAACTATGGTGACGTTGAACATCGCCCTCAGGATAAAGATTATGATGGCTTTATGAACCTCGTGTTCCAAGGGCGCCATCTTGGCTATGATCAGGACAAGCTCTATCAAAAGTCTGAATTTAAAATCTATGATGTATGCACAAATGCTATTCTTTACCGTGCAATTTCAGATCTTATTTTGCTATGTGAGACATTTGATCATGACGCTGATCTTTCAGATCTTGCGCTTTACAAAAATAAAATGGTTGAGGCCTTTAATACAAAGCTTTGGAGTGAAAAACATCGTACCTATCTCAACTACAATCTTATCTCCAACCATCAGATTGATCAGTCAACATCTGCTGGCTTTCTAGCGCTTTATGCGGGTTTTGATTTAGGTGATAAAAAAGAAAAGCTTCTTGAGAGCTTAGAGCAATATATCGCTCAAACAGATTATGGTCTTCCCTCTATTGCGCCCTCTGATGCTGTGCATGAACCTCTACGCTATTGGCGCGGCCCTATCTGGGTTAATATCAACTGGCTTGTCTATGAGGGTCTTAAAGACCATGGAATGGATGATCTTGCTCAAGAGATACAAAACAGTACCTTTAAATCTATTCAGAAAAGCGGCTATTGTGAGTACTACAATCCACAAAACGGTGAAGGCATCGGGGCCAAAAATTTTGGCTGGTCGGCCGCCCTGTCTTTATATTGGGTTTTATCTGCTTAACTGACAGTAGTTAATCAAGCTTAAGCTGATTGTTTTGCTGAGTCACGCCAACAACTGTACTTGGCACAGAAATATTAAGAATATCACCCTCTATACTGACTTCAACAATGGGGATATCAAAGAAATATTTGCCGTAGAATACTTTGGCTACACTGGGTACGATAGGACGCGTGCTGATTTCCTTTGTCTGCCAATCCTCTTGAACCGCGATGCACATACCATCACTTTCTACAAGTTCTTCAACTGTGTTTGTGCCTTTCACGTAAAGCGGGAATTTAACCAGAACAACCGTTTCCATTTCAGCTTCACGAGCACCAATGGCACAAAATTTATTCACTTGAGCCTGAATGGTTGATTCCACACCATCACCAGATGTCCACTGAAGATCGATAAGACGCTTGGCTTGCCCTTCAAATGGTGCCGGTCCATAAGCCTCATCAAGAATATTATCAACATCACCATTGTTGATAGCCTCAACAAACTCTGGTGATAAACCTTTCTCACGAATGGAAAACATGTGATCAAGGAGCTGTGCGTTTTTAAGCTGATCTTCTAGAGTGTTACCCTTCAACATTGCCATCATAGCGCTATTATCTGTACCACTCTTCACATCTGATGGCTTACCATTGCTGTGATCACCTGGATTACGCACTTCAAAATCAATGCCAGAAACATTCTGGGCAATCAATCGTACATCCGGACGGCGTGGTGTTTTCGGGAGATCTTTTCCATCAAGGGCTTTTAAAATATTATCCCAAACAATATCAGCACTGAAAACTTTTTCTTCCCAGGTGATATTAGATTGAAAAATTTTGATGGCATCGTTCATAATAAGCCCACGATATTGAATTATGTTAAAGCCGTCAACAAAATAATGCATTAATTCTTGAGATTGTGATGTGTCGCTCTTATATATCTGTTTCAAAGGATAAACCAAAACCATGCCAGCCAAACTCATTCTTTCTGTTCAAGATGCTTTAGTGCGCTATCCGGATCGTCTGATTTTTGAAGATTTGACGTTTCACATTCATGAGGGAAAGCGTATTGCCCTCGTTGGTAAAAACGGTGCAGGTAAATCAACATTGATGGATGTGATCACAGGCAAACACGTTATTCATGATGGTGAGCGCTGGGAAGATCCAAATCTCACAATTGGTTATCTGAGACAAGACGTTCAAGCCGAACCCAACACAACTGTATTTGATTATATCTTTGAAGAGATCGCTGAAAAGGACCGTGAGCTTTATGGTTATAAAGTCGATATTGTTACAGATGCGTTGCAACTTGACCCACAAGCACAGATGACACGGCTTTCTGGAGGTCAGCTCCGTCGTGCCGGTCTCGCCCGCGCCCTCGTTGAAGAGCCAGATATTCTATTACTCGATGAACCCACCAATCATCTTGACTTGGATGCAATTGAATGGATGGAAGGGTATCTCAATAGTTATCGGGGAACACTTATGGTGATTTCACATGATCGCACCTTCCTCTCCAATATCACCAATCAGGTCTTTTGGCTGGATCGAGGTGAGTTGCGTGTCAGCCCTAAGGGGTTTAAGCATTTTGAAGAATGGTCTGAAGAGCTTTTAGAACAAGAATCCCGGGAACTAAAAAATCGTCGCCAAATCGTCAAACAAGAGGTGGAATGGGCCTCTCGAGGTGCTCAAGCACGGCGGACAAAATCTGTCAACCGGATTGCTCGAATGCGAGAGCTTCGCGACCAACTCAAAAAAGATGAGGCCTCTTACAGGCGAGCCACACAAAAGATCAAATTGGGAACAATGAAGCGTCCCGAACATACAGCCAAAGATGTGGCTGAGTTTTATAATGTCCATAAAGCCTTTGAAAGAGAAGATGGTTCTGATCTTTCCATTCTTGACAGCTTTTCTCTACGTATTCAACGTGGCGAGCGTATCGGCATATTAGGGTCAAATGGCTCTGGCAAAACAACTTTTCTCAAATTACTCATCGGTGAAGAAAAACCTGATAAAGGCAGTGTGAAGGTTCAAAAAGATATACAGTTTTCCTATTTTGATCAAAAACGGGCTGACCTTAATCCTGAGGAGACATTGATGCGCAGCTTAGCCCCTCACGGTGGTGAATTTATTGATGTTATGGGCAAAAATCGACATGTGCGTGGTTACTTGCGAGACTTTATGTTCGACCCAGCGCGTGCCCTTGATAAGGTGCGTGAGTTATCAGGTGGTCAGAAAAATCGTTTAATGCTTGCCCGTGTTTTGGCCAATCCTAAATCCTGTTTAATTCTTGATGAACCGACCAATGATCTCGATATGGATACTTTGGATATGCTGGAAGAAATCCTATCCAATTATAAGGGGACACTCATTGTTGTCTCCCATGATCGTGATTTCCTCGATCAAACTGTGACACGCATTCTTGCTTTTGAGGGTGAAGGAAAAATCACCAGCCTGATCGGAGGCTATAGTGATTATCTTGCGTTCAAGACCAAACAACCCAATACAAAGGCAAAAGAAAAATCTGCACCAGCACCCAAGAAAAAAGAGAGTGCAGAAATAAAAAAAGAAAAATCGAAAACCAGCACACCAAAGAAAATCAGCTATAAATTTCAACGTGAACTATCACAGTTACCCGGAAAAATAGAAAAACTCACAAACGAGATTCAAGAGCACCAAAAACAACTCTCTGATCAAACATTCTATGAACGTGACCCTTCAGCCTTTCATGCCGTTATCAAAGCACATGACGAGGCCAAAGCCACGCTAGAGCGCTATGAAAACCGCTGGTTAGAACTGATGGAGATGCAAGAGGAATCAGTAACCAGGTTTTTTCTTGACAATAATGGAGCATCATGCTAAGATTTTTTATTCAAAGTAATTATAGGGAGCGTAAAATGGCACGCATTCTTTTAAAAAACATCATAGCAGATAATAAATTTGACATGATTAGAAACAAAGAGCGACAAAAAGACGTCATCAGAGAAAGCACGATCAAAAAAGGCTCAGTGCAGCCAAGCTAACTCTGTTTCTGCATAAAGATTGTGATTTCTCCGACGGTGATGCCGAACTTCTTCATGTAGGAGCGGTTCATAAGCACACCGTCATTCATCAACCACATCCAGTCATCAAATATCAGGCGATAAGAACTACCGGCAACTCCAATATCCATTTGATAAGACCAGTTCCCGGAATTACCCACGGTTGAGCCTTTGGCTGTACCCACAATATCACCCGCTTCACCTTTATATTGGCCATTGCCAAGATCTGTAATGATCCATACGCGGCGTTCTTTTTTCCCAGAATAAAAAACGAAATCTTCTTCCAGAGTTCCGACATTGCCGTCCCATGAGCCCACCAAATCAATGTCAAAGCGCTGTATGACATTGCCTGAGCGATCTTGCACGATTCCCCATGCTTTGATCGAACCTTCAAAATAATCACGCAGACTAAATTCTGGACCTTCATTACGATATTTATTGGCGTTGATGGAGCCACAACCCGCCATCACCAAAGACACCAAAACAACTAATATCGATTTTAAAAACGCCATAATTACCTCATTTTTTCTTTGTCTACGAGTGTGGCTTTGAATTAGATGAGTCTAATACCCTCAAACATTTTTAGAGTTCGTGTTTATATGGGCCTAAAACGTATTTCTGATCAGCACGTCTTCAAGGGGCAGTTGGCCACCACGCGGGTTGGCGGGTGCTGCGGCTTTACCTATGGCCAACAGCATACCGACAATATGGTTCTCTGGTAGCTTAATCAGTTCAGAAACTGCATCAGGGTCAAAGCCAATCATTGGGCAAGAGTCATAACCCATGGCTTTGGCTGCCAGCATCATTGTCTGGGCTGCGATACCAATGGATCGTATACCTTCATCACGTTGTAATTCTTCGCGACCTTCATAGAATTGACCAATCATTGGCACAAGAATATCTTGTGTCTCTTGGGCTGCATTTTTCCAATAGCGCTGAGGCTCTTTTTCCCAGGCTTTAACATCTGCACAAAGGGCAAATAATAGTGAAGAATCTGTGACTTGTACTTGATCCCAGGCAGCCCCACGAATTTGAGCACGCAACGCATCATCTTCAACCAAAACAAAACGCCAGTTTTGAATGTTGAATGATGTGGGTGATAAAATCACATGATCCATAAAGGTTTGAAACTCTTGATCTGTGAATTTGTGGTCTGGATCAAACTTTTTGATGGAACGACGTTGTGCAATAGCATCGAGTGTATTCATAATAATAACTCTCTTAAAAATGTTGAACTGTTGATTGAACTATCTTCCAAGTGAAGAAAGTCAAATATTATTTTTTGATATTGGTAAATAAACTTTAGAGATCAAAGTAACCCAAAGACTCAAGATCTGTATTAATTAAGGCGCTGAGTTTTTTATTATGATCTAAGAAAAGCGCCTTTAACGCCTCTAGTATTTTAGGATCTGCCGACATATCCAATCTTGCATCACTGTACTCTGCCTGTGCTTTGGCAGCATGAATGT
>CAXRKA010000126.1:0-8982 GCA_964231155.1 Alphaproteobacteria bacterium
GGTGCTGGTGCAGTTATCTTGGAAGCGACTGAAGGTGAAAATTATATTCTTTCTACGTCATTGTTTAGTGATGGAGAGGGAGCTGATTTATTGCATGTTGATGCTGGTATTTGTATGTCAGAAAAAATAGGTTTTATTGAAATGAATGGCCGTGAAGTCTTCAAACATGCTGTACATAATTTGGTTCATGCAGTTGATGAGGTTATTGATTCTAACCAATTGACAAAAAATGATATTGATTGGCTTGTTCCGCATCAAGCAAACCAAAGAATTATTGAAGCAACAGCTAAAAAACTGAGCATGGATATTGACCGTGTTATCATGACGATTGACCAACATGCGAATACATCTGCTGCATCTGTTCCTTTGGCTCTTTATCAAGGTGTTCAAGAGAACCGTTTTAAGAAAGGTGATTTGCTTTTGCTTGAAGCTATGGGTGCTGGTTTAACTTGGGGTGGCTCTTTAGTGCGCTGGTCTCTATAAAAACCAATAAAAACTCTTGAAGTCTATCTGAACATCTGATTATAAATAATTGAACATATTTTGTTTTTTCAATCCGATTCTTAAAGGGTAGGATGAAATATATAAACAAAAACTATAATAAATAAGGATACAAGATATGCCACAATTTACACTGACACGCGCCGATTTGGCTGAACGCGTACATGAAGAGATTGGTCTCTCAAGAAATGAAACCTCCATCTTGGTTGAACAAGTGTTGGACGAAATTATCGAGAGTCTTGTGAACGAAGGGACTGTGAAAATTTCATCATTTGGAAGCTTTAATGTCCGTCAAAAAGGTGAGCGTATTGGTCGTAACCCAAAGACAGGCGAAGAGGTTCCGATTGAACCACGCAGAGTGATTTCATTTAAGGCAAGCCACACAATGAAAGATGCTGTTGTAAGAGCACATAAGGAAAATTAAATTCAATGGCAAGACGTCCACGCGAAAAATCTGAAGAAGCTTATAGAACGATCAGTGAAGTTGCTGAAACGTTAGATGTGCCTCAGCACGTACTACGTTTCTGGGAGACAAAATTCAAGCAACTTGATCCTATGAAGCGCGCAGGTGGACGACGCTATTACTCTCCTGAAAATGTAGATCTTCTTAAGAAGATTCACTTCTTGCTCTATACCAAAGGCTATACTATCAAAGGCGCCCAGAAGTTACTTTCCAGCAAGAAAGATATGACATCTGAGTTATTGGGCATTTCTGATCATTTCTCCCTTAAGACTGAAGCACAGCCTAAGGATATTATCCAAGAAACAACCAGTAGTGCTCAAGCACCACAAACAGTTTCTGAGGATGAAAATAATTCAGTGGATGGTATCAAGAAAGAAGAGTTGATTGATGCACTCAAGGATATTTCCCAGACCCTTAAACAGCTGAAATCCTTGCTCTAGTTTTACTTTCTATTCCCTATTTTCCATGCTATAGATGGAGCTCGGTCATCGGGCTGTGGCGCAGCTTGGTAGCGCGCTTGCATGGGGTGCAAGAGGTCGTGGGTTCGAATCCCGCCAGCCCGACCATGAAGAACGGATACATATGAAACAACCCATTGTTGCAATTGTACTTATGGTTCTGAGCCTTTTTTGTTTCCATACACAGGCTCAAGCAGCGCAATGCTATTCAAAGACAGCCTTCTTGGCAGAGCAGTTCTTGCGGTATAAAGAACAATTGATGGTCACAACCATGCTGTGCCCAAAGTTCTCAAGCTATGATCTCAATGATTATATGCGTGCGTTTGTTCAAAGAAACCGTGGCTTCATTGAGACACAAGAAAATCACATGCGTTCGCATTTTCGTCGTGAAGACGCCGCTAATATTGATAAATCATTGCTCACAGTTAAAACCAAGATTGCAAATGAGCTATCTGAGCGCGTCATGCAATATTCATTGGAACAATTCTGCAATCCTATGGTGAAACATTTAGCCGAGGCCAGCCAGCTTAATGCCATTGAGCTTAAGCAGCGTCTTGATCTGATTAAGGCGAATGAACGGCTCAGCACACGCCCGCTTTGCTCTTCGGCAAGCGCATCTGCCAACTAACTGATCAGTAATCTTTTCTCTTTAGTCTACACCTTAAGGTAATCATATCGAAGGTGGATAGTTATGTTCAAAAAGTTTCAGGGCTTTGTTGATAAAATAGGGATGAAAGTTGAAGACCTCAAAGGTGGTGATCTTGTTGTCATTTCCCCAATTGATGGTTCAGAAGTTGGTCGTGTTCAAACGCATTCTACCGACGATGTCACGGATAGTGTTGAACAAGCACAAAAAGCACAATTGGATTGGCAAAAAGTGCCTATGCCACAACGTGGACGATTAGTGGGAATCTTTGGTGAAGTTTTACGTGAATATAAAGCTGAGCTTGGTGAGCTCGTCACCTTAGAATGCGGCAAGATCAAATCTGAAGGCCTTGGTGAAGTCCAAGAGATGATTGATATCTGTGAATATGCTGCGGGACTTTCACGACAAATTGGTGGACAAATTTTCTCATCTGAATTGGAAGGACATGGGCTACAAGAACGTTGGTATCCAATAGGTGTTGTGGGGATCATTTCAGCATTTAATTTTCCAGTGGCTGTTTGGGCCTGGAATTTTGCGCTATCCGTGGTTTGTGGTAATGCCAATATTTGGAAACCATCAGAGAAAACACCAATCACAGCCATTACATGCCAGAGCTTATTTGAACAAGCCGCCAAGAGGTTCAAAAAAGAAACAGGCATTTCCGTGCCTGAGGGGTTATCCAGTGTATTGATCGGTCATGCGGATATTGGAGAAGCATTGGTCTCTGATAAGCGTGTTGCCTTGATCAGCGCTACAGGCTCGTCAGCTATGGGATTAAAGGTTCAAAAGGTGGTTGCCAATGATTTAGGTCGCTCTTCTTTGCTAGAATTGGGTGGGAACAATGCTGTATTTATTACACCCTCAGCACCGTTGGAATTGGCCGTTGAGTCAACACTTTTTGGTGCTATTGGTACGGCCGGACAGCGTTGTACAACCACCAGACGTCTATTCATTCATGAGGATATTTATGAAGATGTTAAATCAGTTTTTCAGAAAGCCTATGACTCGCTCAGTGTTGATATTATTGGTGATCCACTCGATAAAAAGACATTGATTGGACCATTGATTGATCAACGATCATTTGAGGCGATGCAGTCTATACTTGATGCTGTGCGCGTTGAAGGTGGTATTGTAACGGGTGGAGAGCGTGTAAAACGTGATGATTTTGGTGAGGATGCCTATTATGTTCGCCCGGCAATGGTTGAACTTCAAGAGCAAACACCATCGGTCATGAAGGAAACCTTTGCACCCGTCTTATATGTAATGCCATACAAAGATTTAGATGAGGCCATTGCACTCAATAATAGTGTTGAACAAGGCCTGTCCTCAGCCATTTTCACAACCAACATTGAAGAGGCACAAATTTTCTTGGATCATTCTGATTGTGGTATAGCCAATATCAATAATGGTACATCGGGTGCAGAAATCGGTGTTGCCTTTGGCGGGAACAAAGAAACAGGTGGTGGGCGCGAGTCAGGTTCTGACAGTTGGAAGCAATATATGCGTCGTTCAACACAGCGTGTTAACTATAAAACAGGTGCAATGCAACTGGCACAAGGTGTTGAGTTTCCTATCGATATTGATCGTGAAGCAATTAAAAAGATTAAGTTTTAAGCGGGCTGTGGCGCAGATCCAGCATCAGTATCTTGATTATCTTTCTGATTCTCACCAAGTTCTTGTTTAATAATAGCCGCATTGGCACAGCCAACACTCCATAATCCACCCAGGATGGCATAATAAACATCACCTGAAACTAAGGCGCCTAAGAAGATAGAAAAATCTGATGCAAAGTTAATGCCCATAGGTATAATTTGAGGGTAATCAGCGAACATCATTTTTGCGTTCTCTTTGAAGACCTCTAATTTTGATTTGCTTGCTTTAGAGGCAGAACGGTCTTTTTCTGTATGCGCTTGTTTTTTGGCTTTATGGTGATCCCAAATGGCCTTGGCAGTACTCCCAAAGCTGGTGATTGCACCTAAAATAAGCCCAGGTAATAATGCTGTATCATTATTTCCAGCTGCATTAATTGTTAGCAAGATAAAGCCTGTGGTGCAGAGTGCCATACTAGTGGCAAAGCCTCTAAAGGTGGTTCCATCTCTTTTGGTGATTTCCGCTGAGGCAATAAGAAGTGCGCCAGCCCATGTCTCAAGAGATGTAAAAGCTGTAACATCAAATTTGTTCTCAAAAAACGACTTACCCATAAGGCCTAGATTACCGATTTGCCAAGACCATCCAGCAACCTTATTGGCTTTATTTTTTCTATAGTGTTTCCATTTATTCATAAGCAAAAGGCTACTCTATATTATAAATTATGTCAACTATTTTGCATGGATTTAGGATTGGTTTCTATTCGTTAGTAATTTTACTATAGACTATTGATACGTCAATCTGAGGAGACCGTATGCCAATCAAAGAACACGATTATGGACCTAAAAGAGTCACAAAGAAAATTCCTGGCCCGAAAGCACAAAAGATTATTAAGCGTGACCATAAGGTGATGTCGCCATCTAATCCTCACGGATATGGTTTTGTGATGGACCGCGGCGAGGGATGTTTGGTTTATGATGTGGATGGCAACCGTTACATTGATTTGGCAGCAGGGATTGCGGTCTCATCTACGGGGTATCAGCACCCTAAGGTGACAGAGGCAATTAAAAATCAGGTCGATGACTATCTGCATATTTGTTCTGCTGTTTTTTATAATAAAATTCAAACCGATTATGCGGAACGTCTGGCAAAAATGACAAAAATTAAGGGTCGTGGTCGTAACCGTGTGTTCTTTGGTAATTCGGGTGCAGAAGCCTGGGAGGCGGCTTTAAAGCTTGCCAGATACCATACAGGCCGTAAGAACTTTATTGCATTTTATAACTGCTTCCATGGCCGTACATTTGGTTCGATTGTGGCCAATGCATCAAAGATTTATCAACGTAAGGGCTTTGGTCCATTTATGCCTGGGTTTTTCCATGCGTTTTATCCCCGTCCATTTAAATGCCCTTCTGATGCGGAATATCCAACATCGTTCAAAGGCTGTCTTGATTATATCAATGATATTGTTTTCCAAAAACTTGTTGACCCCTCAGAGGTTGCAGCAATTGCCCTCGAACCTATTCAAGGCGAGGGCGGCTATGTGGTACCACCAAAAGCTTTTGTACAAGGGCTGAGAGAGATCTGTGACAAGCATGGCATACTTCTGATTTCTGATGAAGTGCAGGCCGGTATGGGGCGCACAGGTAAACTCTTTTGTATGGAGAACTATGGCATTGAACCAGATATTATTTGTACGGCCAAAGGGATTGCTTCAGGAATGCCTCTTTCTGCTATGATTGCTAAAGAGAAAATCATGTCATGGCCAAGTGGTGCGCACGGCACGACATTTGGTGGTAACCCTGTCTCTATGGCAGCTGCACAGGCTACTTTGGATCTTTTGGAAGATGGTTTAATGAAGAATGCGGATAAAATTGGTAAGGTCTTTATGAAGCGTATGAAACCGTGGATCAAGAAATACAAATCCGTTGGTGATGTCCGCGGTATTGGACTTATGATTGGTATTGAAATTATCCAAAAAGGCAAAAAAGGTGTTGTTCTGCCAGATGCGAAGAAGCGTGATGCTATCATTGATAAACTCTTTGAGGCAGGTCTCATTGTTTTGCCATGTGGGTCAAACACTATTCGCCTTTGTCCTCCATTGACGATTACAAAACAACAGGCTGAGCTGGCTTGTGATATCATTGAATCTGTAATCAAGAATCAAGGTTAAATTAGAAAAGAAGAGGGATTTATGGCAGAACAAATGAAACCATCCGATGTTGGTGCGGCTATTTATGAACTTTTGAAGGCAGATTATCTCAAGAAGATACCCTATGGGAATGAGTTTGTGCGGGTTGTTGAAAGTGATCCAATTATGTCAGAGAATGGTATACGCGAAGATCATATTGCTTTCCGTAGTTTTAACTGTTATACGGGTGAGATTCCATCCGGTATAGAGTCCATTGAACGTATTTTTGGTTCTTTGGGGTGGACGCGTGGAAAGGATAAGAATGGCAATGATTATCGCTATGACATTCCTCATATGCATGTTGTTGCTATTCATCTGGAATTCCCAGAGGATCGCCCTGATCTCCCAAAAATGTTTGTTTCTCAAGTCAATGTTGATGAGTTAGAGGAGCAAGATGCGCAGATGATTAAAGATGATCTGGGAAATACTCAAGATCCTTTAACGGAAGAAGATCGTGAGTGGCTCGATAAATTAAAAGCAGGCAGCACTATCCCCTCTGATCGTGCACAAGAATTGATTGACCATTGTGTGAAAGCGCTTGATCGACCATGGCAGCCACCACGACGTTCAACTGTTTTGCAAACAGATCAGCGGTCTCAATACGTGCCATGGACTTTGTTAAATGGAGGGCTCAATCATATTGCTTATCTCACCAGTGATATCGAAGCAACAGCAAGAGCACACCAGGATGCAGGCCGAGAGTTGCTGCCTAAAATACAAGGCTCTAAAGAAAAAGGATTGCTGCAAACATCTGTGCGTTCCCCTATCTTTGAGTTTGAAGTGACTGAAGAGGGCGAAGTGAAGGCAGAAGGTGAAGGGCTTCTTGAGTTTGAAGTGAGGGAAGATAGCGGTGATATTGGAACGATCCGCTGGACAGGCCCTTTCGCTGAATTGATAGAACGCCCACTTGCTGAAGATGGCACACGCCGTGAAAACTTTTTAGCATCCAATGCTGCACATATCTTTGCAGCAACGAAAAATAAAGAGGCCAAGTAAAACTATGTCTATGTTTTCTCCTGAGGATACAAACACCATTCAAAGTGATGTAAAGAGAAGTATTTTTGCGCGTTTACGCGGCTATTTCTTTGCAGGTATCCTGATTACAGCACCAATTACCATTACTGTCTATTTGGCGATGGCGATTATCAGCTTTATTGATAATAACGTTGAGCGTTTGATTCCTGCACAATATAACCCTGAACAATATTTGCCCATATCCCTTCCTGGTATCGGTTTGGTGTTTGTGATTATTATGCTGACCTTGATTGGTTTTCTGACGGCGAACTTCTTTGGCCGTTATCTTATTCGTTTGAGTGAATATGTTCTGGATCAGTTGCCCATTGTCAGAAGTATCTATTCCTCAATTAAACAAATCCTTGAAGCTGTTTTGGCACAGAAAGATAAGACGTTCCGCGAAGTCGTTTTGGTAGAGTATCCACGCCGTGGTATATGGGTTCTGGGGTTTGTGGCAGGCACAACAAAAGGACAGGTTCAGAATGCCGTTGATCATGATATGGTCAATGTGTTTGTGCCGACAACACCCAATCCAACATCTGGTTTTCTCTGTTTTATTCCTAGAGAAGATATATATCCGTTGGAGATGAGTGTTGATGAGGGTTTGAAGATGTTGATATCAGCGGCTATTGTCACTCCCTCTGATCGTCGTTCTCAAGAGAAGCGAGACAAACCAGAGCTGGTGTCTCAAGAAATGCTTAAAAAGCGTAAAGTTTTAACAAAGACAAAATAAAATAGGCGCTTGAAGCGCCTATTTTATAATCAATAAATGTCTTAGCGGCGTCCACTGCCACTACGTCTCTTTGAACGTGCATTAGTATTTCTAGTATTACGTCGTTTTAGAAGTTTTTCTTTGCTCTGATTATTACGGTACTTACCGCCACTAAAGCGCTCTTTAGTTTTGTCTTGAACATTATCACGTCTTTCTGCACGGTTTTCTTGTCGGTTCTCTCGACGTTCTTGTATGTTATCTTGTATTCCACCTCTAAAATCTTTAACATTTTCTGGGTAAGCGTCGCCTTCACTAGGGCGTTGCCCAGTAGGGGCTCCAGAAACCGTGCCTTCTGCTTGAGCAATTTGAGCATACTCTATAAAGCTGCTGGCTTGACCTGTATGGGGTATACTCAATAAAATGGCAAGGGCAGAGGTTGTCAGTAAATGTTTCATAGTCTTCTCCTTATATAAACCTTATTCTTACATGAACATGATTGTTTTAAGTTTTATTTAACCGGATCCAATATATTTCATGCTGCGCCGTGCCTCAAAAAGATGAAGAAGCATTCTCAAAGCCTGCCCGCGCTCTGTTTCTAGTTTGGTATCTTTTTGTAAGATAAGGCGTGCGTCATCTTGTGCCATAGATAATAAATCTTGATGTTGAGACATCAGACCAAAATGAAATTGCTGAACACCACTTTGCCTGGTACCCAAAGCTTCGCCGCTTCCTCGTAATCGTAGATCAGTTTCTGCAATGACGAAGCCATCCTCTGTATCTTTAATTGTTGATAGGCGTTTGCGTGCCGTTTCTCCAAGGGGTAGTGCATAAATCAGCAAACAAGTACTTTGTTTATCCCCACGCCCGATACGCCCTCTCAATTGATGGAGTTGAGATAGGCCAAAGCGCTCAGCGTGTTCAATAATCATGATTGTGGCATTGGGAACATTGACACCCACTTCGATAACTGTTGTTGACACAAGAATAGAAATTTCATGACTGGCAAAGGCTTGCATAACAGCATCTTTTTCTTCTCCCTTCATACGGCCATGGATAAGGCCAACCTGTCCTGAGAAGTGATGATCAAGAGCTTTAAAGCGTTCTTCTGCAGCGGCTAAATCAATTTTTTCTGATTCCTCAACCAATGGGCAGACCCAAAATACTTGTGCACCGCTTTTTACTTTATCGTGTAAGCCTTCGACGATAGCACCAAGTTTATCAGAACTCATGACACGGGTGTCAATGGGTTGACGCCCAGCGGGTTTTTCTTTGATGCGCGAAACATCCATATCACCATAGAGAGTTAAAGACAGAGAGCGTGGTATAGGCGTGGCTGTCATGACCAAAACATCTGTTTTCTCACCTTTCTCAGCTAGCTTAATACGTTGTTCGACGCCAAAGCGGTGTTGCTCG
>CAXRKA010000127.1:0-6450 GCA_964231155.1 Alphaproteobacteria bacterium
TATTCATAAGGGCCTAGAACAATCAGAAGGTGGGCGTATTGGTGAAAAGCCAACGATAAAATTAGCAGAAACGATTGAGTCCATGGGATTTGCTATGGGACGCCTTAAAACAGGCACGCCGCCGCGGCTTGATGGGAAAACCATAGATTGGGATCAATGTATTGAACAAAAGGGTGATCAGCCGCCTAAGCCGTTTTCTTATATGACAGACAACGTAACGGTCCCGCAAGTGTCCTGCTATATCACACACACCAATGAAAAGACGCATGATATTATCCAAAAGAACCTAGATCAGTCGCCGATGTATTCAGGACAGATTGAATCGACAGGCCCACGCTATTGTCCATCCATTGAAGATAAAGTTGTTCGTTTTGCTGATAAAGACCGTCATCAGATCTTTTTAGAGCCAGAAGGGCTGAATGATGACACGGTTTATCCAAACGGTATATCGACATCACTCCCTGAGTCTGTCCAAAAAGAAATTTTAAAAACAATCCCAGGTCTAGAGAATGCAGAGCTTCTACAGGCTGGTTATGCAATTGAGTATGACTATGTTGATCCTAGAGAGCTAGAAAAAACACTAGAAACACGGAAAGTTCCTGGCCTTTTCTTAGCGGGTCAAATTAATGGGACAACAGGTTATGAAGAAGCGGGGGCACAGGGCCTTATTGCTGGTATCAATGCTGCACTCAAAGCAAAACAAGAAACATCAGAATTTATCATTGGGCGCGAAGAGGGCTATATGGGTGTTCTTATTGATGATCTAACGACACAAGGCGCCCCGGAGCCTTATAGAATGTTTACATCTCGTGCGGAATATCGATTGGTGTTGCGGGCCGATAACGCGGATCAAAGATTGACACCAAAAGGCATCGCGGTGGGCTGTGTTTCTAATGAGCGGAAAGAGGCTTTTGAACAAAAAAATAAATATATCCAAGCGTGTATGGATTTTGTCAAAGAGCAAAAAGCTACACCAAATACGTTGAAAGAGGCCGGTCTCAATATCAATCAGGATGGGATATGGCGCAGCATTTATGATTTATTGCGTTACCCAGATGTTGATTTTGATCGCTTGGCCGAGATTTGGCCAGAGCTCAATAGTTTCTCCAAAGACGTTCAGCAGCAGGTTGAGATTGATGCGCTCTATTCGGGTTATATAGAGCGCCAAAAATCAGATATTGACGCCTTTAAGCGTGATGAAGAGCTTCTTCTCCCAGAAGAGCTTGATTATGCGGCCGTAGGGAGCCTATCCAATGAAATTCAAAGTAAACTCTCTATGGTAAAGCCCAAAACATTGGGCGCAGCAGCACGTATTCCAGGCATTACGCCCGCCGCGCTGACAGCACTTCTGCGCTACGTTCGCCAAACGGGTACAAAGAACACCAAATCTGCAGCTTAATCGGCCAAGTATTGAATGTTTCACGTGAAACATGATAGACTTTCCAGTATGTCACAAAGGTTTTCGTTAAAGCGTGATGTATCACTTGGACTACTCATGGCTGTGGCCATACTCTTGGTCTCGCTTGGCCTTTATCCCAAAAATAAAACGAAGCCCCTTGAAAGCGACAATATAGAGCCGCCTATAGATCCAGACATAAAAAAAACAGAGCTGGTGATCACTCGACCCCCAGATAGCTATTTTCATGAAAATAAAGAAGATATGATTGATTTCACCGGGCTTTATACGGCACCGAAGGAAGATATTTTAACAATACAAACCTATGCACAAATGGCAGGCTATGTTCTTGATGTTGACGGCCTAAACGGGAAGAACACGCAAAACTTTATCAAGAATTTTCAAATATCACATGGCCTTCCGGTGACAGGCTTTGTTGACCGAGACTATACGCTCGCCTTAATTAAGAAAGAGGCGGAAGAGGCAAATCTCAATAGGGAGCGAGATTTTGTGGGCTTTCGTTATCAAGCGCTCAAAGAATTTGAAAAAATGGTGGGTATTCAAGAGGAGGGTTGTAATAACTGTGGTGAACAGATAGAGATATTTTTACGCTCAGAGCTTTACACGGGGCCCAAAATGGCAGGACAATCGGCGCCGCCTGGGGCAGGAGCAAACTGGTGTGCTGGCGCTATCTCCTATGGTTTTCAGAATATCCTTCCCGGCCTTATTGACTACACGCTAAATGCTAAGGCCGCCGCCTTTGATCATGTCGCTGTTGAGGGCCTTATGGAACAGGGCCTATCGACCAATAGTTTTTATCCTTATGACGGACCTTATAATCCACGTCCGGGTGATATTATCGTCTTTGATCGTGGTTCCGCCTGGAATACGTGGCGCGGCCATGCTGGTGTTGTGAAGTGGTTTTACCCAGAAGATGGCTCTTTGGTCACGCTTGAGGGGAATGTTGTGAATCAGTACTATGAAATCAATAATTATGCACGCTGGCGTTGGACAGAGCGCTATCCAGACCAATTTAGAGAAAAGACTTATACAGATAGAGAACTTAGGCGCGATAAGGTTCTAGGCTTTATCAATGTTACACAGCTTATAGAGCGACGCTTTTCGCCTGAGCACCTTGCGCAATTATCTGAGATATATAATCTAGATGCACATTTGGCACAGCTTAGATTTGAACAAATGGTCGGTGCAATGTTGCAAAATAAGAAAGATACAATTAAGGATGTAAATTCCAGATATGGCCCATATGCCAACCAACAGCTGGATTTAGAGTTTGGCCTCTATCCACCAAAACCCTAGAAAACCAAAACATTATGATCAATCAAGAGCAACTATCAGCGCTGTTTGCAAAGCATGAAGAGCAATTCGTTGCTTTTGAGGTGCTCGTTAAAAAGTGGCAGCATACGATTAATCTTGTCGGCCCATCGACAATTGATAATATCCGTGAACGCCATACACTCGATAGTCTACAGCTAGTCCCAAGCCTTGAGGGGGTGAGTGGTATTCTGGATTTGGGTTCAGGTGGCGGATTCCCAGCGATTATCCTGGCCATAGCTTTTGAAAACACACCCATATATGCAGCTGAATCTGACCAGAGAAAGGCCATTTTTCTTCAGACGGCCGCGCGTGAGTTTGGCCTTAAAAATATGACAGTTTTGAATAAGCGTATAGAAACAATCACTCAAGAAGATATAACAGATATTGATGTTGTTACGGCCCGCGCTTGCGCAGATCTTCAGCAACTATCGCATTGGTGCCACCAAATCATGGAAACAATAGACAAAAAGACGCTGCGCGGCGTGTTTTTAAAAGGCATGAATGTTCAAAATGAAATTGAAGCAATGGGCGTAGAATATACGCCACAAAGCCTCGATATTTATGATAGCTTGACCCAAGAAGGGGCTAATATTGTTGATATATTGTGGAATAAAGACACACAATAATCTTTGACAGATTCAACGTTTCACCGTAATCTAGAATAAAGATCTTATAATAAAACGAGGAAAAACCACATGCGGCCAGTTCGTCCCTTTTCACACTATGTCCAAAAAGGTTCTCAAGCCGCCGTTTCTTCCCAACAAAAACCCCAAAATAAAGATAAGCGCATTGCCCGAATTCTCGCGGTTGCCAACCAAAAGGGCGGTGTTGGAAAAACCACCACTACTGTGAACTTGGCGACAGCTATGGCCGCTATTGGCAAGCGTGTTTTAATCATTGATATGGACCCGCAAGGCAACGGTTCTACCGGCTTAGGCGTTGATCGTAAGGATCGTCAGCGGGGCACGTATGAATTGATTTTTGGTGATATTTTTTTGAAAAATGTTTCACGTGAAACATCTGTCCCTAATCTTCATATTGTTCCAGCAACCGTCGAGCTTGCCGGTGCAGATATAGAGCTTGTTAATGCCGAAGAGCGTGAATTTAAGCTTTTACAGGCCTTAAGCCACGGCGAAAACACTGATCATCCGGCCTATGACTATATTTTCATTGATTGCCCACCATCTTTAAGCCTTTTGACACTTAATGCTCTTGTGGCAGCGCATGCTGTGATTATACCGCTGCAATGTGAGTTTTATGCGCTTGAGGGGCTAAGTCAGCTCACAAAGACTATAGAGCGTATCCGCAGAGGCTTTAATCCAATGCTGACAGTGCATGGTGTTTTGCTCACAATGTACGATCAGCGCAATAACTTATCGGGTTCTGTGGCCGATGATGTCCGCAATTACTTTGGCGATACCGTCTATTCAACTGTTATCCCAAGAAATGTAAGGGTGTCTGAGGCACCAAGCCATGGTTTGCCAGCCATGGTCTATGACCTTAAGTGTGCGGGGTCTCAGGCATATATTCAGCTCGCCAAAGAGGTTTTGAAGAGAGAACAGCGTGATGGGTTTTATTCACCGGAAACCCAAAACAATCCGGCGCAAAAAGTTAGTGCCTAAAGCATGTATTGAGCGCACATAGGGAGAAGAGGGAAAACATGACAAAGAATAAAAGATTAGGGCGTGGTTTAGATGCGCTTTTTGGCGGTGTAGTCGCTGTTGAGGGAGATATACCAGCGCCCATGCCACAACAGATGGGCGAAGAGGGACAACAAGAAACAGGGACAATGCCACAAGAGACAAACCAGGCGGGCGTAGTGCTCATGCCGGTAGAGTTTTTGCAGTCAGGTGCTATGCAGCCGCGTCAACATTTTGATGAAGTGGCGATTGAAGAGCTTGCGGTCTCTATCACCAAACACGGCGTTCTTCAGCCGCTCTTAGTAAGAGAATTAAAAGACACAGAAGATCGCTTTGAGATTATTGCGGGAGAGCGCCGTTGGCGTGCAGCCCAAAAGGCTAACCTTCATGAGATCCCTGTTATTATCCAGAGTTTTACGGATATAGAGGCCTTAGAGATTGGCCTTATTGAGAATATTCAACGGGAAGATTTAACAGCCATTGAAGAGGCAAAAGCCTATCAGCGTCTTATCAATGAGTTTGGTTATACACAAAACGACCTTGGTGATATCGTTGGTAAAAGCCGGTCACATGTTACAAACATACTCCGTCTTCTCAAGCTTCCAACAACGGTTCAAAACTATGTTGATGAGGGTACGCTTTCTATGGGACATGCACGTGCGATTTTAACGGCAGAGAATCCAGAGTCTGTTGCGAAGTTCGTCATTAAGAAAAAACTATCTGTTCGTCAGACGGAGCATTACATTCAATCACTAAATGATGGCAAGGGCACAAAACAAAAAATATCCAAATCGAAAGAAAAGCGATCAGCGGATGTTGTTGCTCTAGAAAGAGACTTACAAAACCTTTTGGGCTATAAAGTGACGATTACAAATAAAGGTCAAAAAGGAACGGTTGTTATCGAATATAATAATCTTGACCAATTTGATGACATTCTCCGTCGCTTAACAGATTAAAATATATTTTTCATAATTATTGTATTTTCCAGAGTCAGCGCCGTGTGGTTGGTTCAGCAAGATTCCATGAGCGACGCCAAAATCACCTAATGGCAAATAAGTCATTGAAATAAATTATTTTCTTAAACAACAAGATTGGTTTTTGGTGAATTATACCCCTTTTCAGCCACTTTGCTTTTGGTTTATGATGAGAGTGAATAAAACAATGATCGGAACACCCACCATGAAAAAGATAATTATTTGCCTTACATTGATTTTGATGTTTTTGGGTGGGGTTGGCCCGGCACTTTCTCAAGATGTGCCAAATGTCGAAACAGAAACTATTCCCCAACAAGTACAATCAAGCACAGAATCTGTGAATGACACTTTGCCAACATCTACGCCACCGGCAACAGAAGTTGAACCTGGCACAAATGATCTCTTTGACACAATTGATCAGAATCAAGCCGTTCAAGCCGCAGAACAAACAAAACGTCAGGTCGCGGAAAATATTGAAGAGACAAAGACAAAAACCCAAGAGAAAACAGCGCAGTTTTTTGATGATCTGAGAGCAGCACGCGATATTCTTGTAGGAGAAGAGAAAGAATCGAAACCACTTCTTCGTGGTATGATCTTGCCCTTCTTCCAGCCCGTCTTTTTGTTGGTTATGATGACCTTTGGTTTGTGGTCTGGACAGCTAAGAGAAAAACTAGCGGCCGTTTGGGTTGTACCCATGACGGTTGTAGCCGCTATGGTGACTGCTGCTTTTATTACAGTCTTCATTCCAGACCTCAGACCGAGCGTTTCTGTTGGAGATGGGGGAAATCTTTTGGACAGAACATCCATTGATACGGCAGCCATTATCCCGGCGATACTATTGGGCTTTATTGTTGGTCTAGGTTTAAAGATGGTTCCAGTGATTGCTTTTATTTTTGCAGCAGCCATAGGTCTCTTTTTTGGATTCACAAAAATCACAGACATCAGCCCTTACAGTGTTGATTTTATACTGTTCTGGATGGGCTTTGGCATGACCAGCTTGATCTTTAGTATATTTGGGCTGGGCCTAGAAGAGTTCTTTAAGACGATGGGGGCCCACGTCTTTATAAAAGTTGTTGGTTTTATCACAGTGCTTTCTGGTTTAGGT
>CAXRKA010000128.1:0-2508 GCA_964231155.1 Alphaproteobacteria bacterium
GTAAGCGCTTATTAGAGGCCTTTTCACCAGCTATCAAAAACCCCCGCCATAAGCGGGGGTTTTTCTTTCTGTTATTATTTTACAAAGTAAAGATTATTATAGATTAGAATGATCTTTGTTTTTTATTGTCTCACTTATTAGCAAGTTTTAGAATCTGAAGCATTGTATATTTTTATGTTAATAGAGATCAATACCTCTTGACTTTTTCACCAAAAATGAGAAATCTGTGCCACAGATTACACATATGATGTCACAAAAATAAGGAGAGCATCATGACAAAAACTGCATTTCTCTTTCCAGGACAAGGTTCTCAGACCATTGGTATGGGCAAAGATCTTTATGACACTTTCCCGGAAGCCAAGGCTGTTTTTGATACAATGGATGAGGCTTTGGGTAAAAAATTGACAGACATTATGTTTGTGGGTATGGAAAATGAATTGAATCTGACCGAAAACACACAGCCAGCATTGATGTCTGTTTCTGTGGCTCTTGTCGAAGTGCTCCGTGCACGCGGCTATGATATTGCTGAGTATGGCGTGGCAGCTGCAGGACATTCCTTGGGTGAATATAGTGCTTATGCGGCAACACAAACATTTTCGGTTGAAGATACAGCCAAGCTTCTCAAGGTTCGCGGTTCTTCAATGCAAGCGGCCGTGCCTGTTGGTGAAGGTGCTATGGCCGCGATTATTGGTTTGGAGACAGAGGCCATTCAGCGGATTTGTAAAGCTATAGAGGCAGAAACGGACCAGGTTTGTGCTTTGGCCAATGATAATTGCCCAGGGCAAATTGTGATTAGCGGCCACAAAGAAGCGATTGAGCAAGCCACAGAGAAACTTTCTGAAGCGGGTGCAAAGCGTGCTTTGTTACTGCCTGTGAGCGCACCATTCCATTGTTCTTTGATGAGCCCAGCGGCTGAGGCCATGAAAGAGGCTCTTGGATCTACGGATATACAAATGCCATCATTGCCTGTTTATACGAATGTGACAACACAGCCAGCTCAAAATCCAGATGAGATTCGTCAGCGCCTTGTTGATCAGGTTACTGGCCAGGTGCGTTGGAATGAAACAATACAAGCCATGATCAATGATGGTGTTGAACGCTTTATCGAAGTTGGCACAGGTAAAGTGCTTACAGGTCTGATGCGTCGCATTGATCGTTCATTGGCAGTAGATACAATCAATACGGCTGAAGATGTAGAGCGATTCTTGGCACAAGAAGACGCTCAAGAAGCTTAAAAACTATAGAGAGGTTAAAACTATGTTTGATTTAACAGATAAAAAAGCATTGGTAACAGGTGCATCAGGCGGTATCGGTGGTGAGATTGCTAAAAGCCTTCATAAAGCAGGCGCTCACGTTATTCTAACCGGCCGTCGTCAAGAGCCATTGGATGCTCTGGCTAAAGAATTGGGAGACCGTGCATCGGTCGTTATTGGTGATTTATCTTCAGCTGAAGGTGCGGAAAAGATAGTTGCTGAAGCCACTGAGGCTGCTGGTGGTATTGATGTTCTGGTCAATAATGCTGGATTAACACGCGACACATTGGCTATGCGTATGAAAGATGAAGACTGGCAGATGGTTCTGGATGTAAACCTGACGGCCGCTTTTCGTTTATCACGTGCTGTGCTTAAGGGCATGATGAAAAATCGTTTTGGCCGTATTATTGGTATTACATCGATTGTCGGCGTGACAGGGAATCCAGGTCAAACCAACTATGCCGCATCTAAGGCGGGTATGATCGGTATGAGTAAGTCTCTGGCCGCTGAGGTTGCAAGCCGTGGTATTACTGTGAACTGCGTGGCGCCAGGTTTTATTCAAACAGCGATGACAGATGAGCTCAATGATTCGCAAAAAGAGGCGCTTTTGAAGAATATTCCAGCTGGAACATTGGGGCAAAGTGAAGATATCGCTGCTGCTGTCAATTATCTTGCAAGTGATGAAGCGCGCTATGTCACTGGCCAGACTTTGCACGTCAATGGTGGAATGGCAATGATCTAGTCATTTAGGCTTGACTTTGTTTTTGTTAAAGGGCAAAACAAAGCGCGAAATTTTAGCTTGGGTTTAGGCCAAACATCTTTTATAAAGGGTCATTACCTAAAAACATAAGACAAACTCAACGTTTATTAAGATACGAAAGGAACTATCATGAGTGACGTACAAGAAAGAGTAAAATCGATTGTGGTTGAACACCTATCAGTGGATGCTGATAAGGTGAACCCAGAATCCAGCTTTATCGACGATCTAGGCGCAGACAGCTTGGATACAGTTGAGCTCGTTATGGCATTTGAAGAAGAGTTTGGCATTGAGATTCCAGACGATGCAGCCGAAAAGATTTTGACCGTTAAAGACGCTATCGATTTCATCGAAGAAAGCGTTAACTAAACTGAGAAAAGGGGAGCACAAGCTGCCCTTTATTCTTTTACCCTTAGACATAGATTGATGATATGAGACGCGTCGTTGTAACAGGTATTGGCTTAGTCTCACCGCTCGGGGCGGGCGTTTCCCATGTTT
>CAXRKA010000129.1:0-5522 GCA_964231155.1 Alphaproteobacteria bacterium
CCAATTTCCTCTTAATCTTTTATTGTATTCCCAACTCTAATGTCTGACGCATGGAGTGGTTTATTTTAGCATTGATGAGGGCCGTGTTCGTGTCTGGTAAAGAGGCGAGCATCAAGCTGTCTTTGCTCAAATCAAACTCCAGTGTCACGGCGTCAGCGTTTTTTATGGCTGTGATGTCATCTGTGCTTCTTATGCCTTACGTTTTGTTAGATGGCAGTTGGCAATCCATTCATAATGAACAGTTCTTACATGGCGTCATAGGCAATATCACTCTGAATACATTTGGACAGATTTTACTGCTCACCACGATACGCCGTTTTGATATTTCCTATGTCTCAGCCATATTGGCGACCTCGCCGCTTATTTTTGGTGGGTTCTCTATTGTCTTTCTGGGGCAAAGCTCTGGATTGGGAGCTTTTCTTCTTATGATTTTGATTGCTGCAGGAGGGATCTTTGTTGAACTGAGCCGTCAGAAGGCACAGAGCTTTAAAAGTTTTCTTTTAGACTCGGGTTGGGTACCGATTGTGGGTTATCTTTGTATTGCTGCTGGCGCAACAGTGTTTAGCAAGATTGCAGTGACACATGGTGATCCAGAAGCTTATATTGCCTTCCGCTATAGCGGCCTTTCAGTTGTCTTTTTTATTATTCATTGTGTTCATCAATCAGAGTGGGGCAAACGATTATTGCGCCGTGAACAAGAGCCACGGCCTATTAAACTTGATAAGCAGGCTATGATAGCTGGATTGTTTTTGATGCTGGCTGTGATTTGTGAGATGAATGCCCTAAGACTAACAGATATGGCCCGCGTTGAGGCGATCTCAAAATTTGCCATTGTTTTTACACTATTTATCGATGCGTTTTTTATCAGTAAACGCGTGCCACTCTTAAGGTGGCTGGGTGTTGCATTGATTGTCGCTGGTGGTGTTGGCGTTGTCTTATTCTAAACCTAACCAAAAAAAGATGTTATAATATAACATTTTCTTGCAACGATAAGAGTTTTGCTTTAAATCTCACTCTGTAACAAAGAGGTGGGTGCATAATGAGCATTAAAAAATTACCAGTAACAGTTTTATCAGGGTTCTTGGGTGCAGGCAAAACAACGCTGCTTAATCATATATTGAACAACCGAGAAGGCCTTAAGGTTGCGGTCATTGTCAATGATATGAGTGAAGTAAATATTGATGCTGATTTGGTCGAAAAATCAGGCGCCAATCTTTCTCAGACAGAAGAAAAATTGGTTGAAATGACCAATGGATGTATCTGCTGTACATTGCGTGATGACCTGTTGGAAGAGGTTGAGCGTCTCGCGTCTCAAAATAAATACGATTATTTGATCATTGAGAGCACAGGTATATCAGAGCCTTTACCGGTTGCTGCGACCTTTGATTTTGTGGATGAGTATGGGAAAAGTCTCTCTGATGTGGCTGAGCTTGATACGATGGTCACTGTCGTTGACTCAGCCAACTTGATTAAAAACTACAGTTCAACAGATTTTCTCAAAGATACTGAAGAAAGTTTAGGCGAAGATGATGAGCGCACCTTGGTTGACCTTCTTGTGGATCAAATTGAGTTTGCTAATGTTATTCTTTTGAACAAGACGGATCTTATTAATGAGAATGAGCGAAAGATTGTGCATTCCATTATTAAAGGTTTGAATGCCAAAGCTGAAGTGATTGAAACAACACAATCTTCTGTGCCCCTGGATAAGATCATTGGAACACATAAATTTAACATTGAAGAAGCACAGGAACACCCGTTTTGGGCGCAAGAGCTTTTCAATTTTAAAGATCATGTGCCCGAAACAGAAGAGTATGGTATTACAAGCTTTGTCTTTCGTGCACGCGAACCATTCCATCCACAAAAGCTTTATGACTTTTTCAATAAGCAGTGGCATGGCGTTATCCGATCAAAAGGCTTCTTTTGGCTGGCGTCGCGTCCAGATTATGTTGGCGAAGTTTCACAAGCAGGCGCCTTTGTTAAACATCAAGGTATGGGGCGTTGGTGGGCAAGTGTGCCTAAGGAGAGATGGCCAGATAACCCTGAGTTTCAGGATACTCTTCAGCAATATTGGGTTAATGACTACGGCGATCGACGTCAGGAAATGGTCTTTATTGGTCTGAGTGCTGAGATGGATAAGGACGCTATTGAAGATGAATTAAAGGCCTGTCTTGTTCAAGACTATCAGGAAACAGCAGACAATTATCAAAATCAAGAGGATCCATTTCCAAACTGGTTTGCTGCTGCCTAGTTAAAACTCATTTTTTACTGGAATTATAGGGTAGATAGCGTATACTATTTGCATAATAATTTATTTGGGGCTTTAAAGTGATGTTGATTGGTGGTTTTCCTATTGAAGATGATGCAACTGTAGAAGAGTTTGTAAGCAGGCTTGATTGGTTACCATCTGGCTTTAATGGAAGAACAGCACAACCACAATTGGGTGATCCTTTTAAACCATTTGATCAATCGAAGTTGTATCGCTCATCAGGTCAGAAAGCGCTAGAGCAATTTGAAAAAAATAGAAAAGATGTTTGTTTAACAGATGCAATAGAGCTTTTTGAAAAAGCTTTGGACATTAGCCGTAAAGAGCAAAATAAAATTGCAGAAGCCTTTATCCTTAATGATTACAGTCAAGCTTGTCAGTTTGCTGAGAATTGGCCAGAGGCTTTGAATGCAACCCAGCAAGCCGTTGAGATATACCGTGAAGGTAATTTTACTCAAAACCTATATTGGGCTCTTGGCCATACTTATTATCTCAATGTAAGAATGTTAGATAAGGAGATGGGCAGTATTGGAAAGATATATTCAGATCTCAGAGACTTGCGTACCAATTTAGCGGAAATGATAGACTGTCAAAAGGGAGAGCAAGTTCATTATGATGCTTATCGTGTTGAACAAGGCGAGATGGCTATCTCAGATAATGAACTTTTAGGTACCGATAATTTTCATGCCTGTATATGCGTTATAGCCCATAACCCTCAAACGCTCAAAACTGTTTTGGCACATATGGATCATGGTTCGGATCTATCAACTTTGAAAGAGGTATTTGACGAGATTGCTCCAGATAATGGTGAGACACTAAAATTAAGGATAGCCGGTGCAAGATTTGGAGAAACTGTCTCTAAAAAGAGTTCTAAAAAGCCTGGTTATGTAATAAATTCAGAAGAGAATGTCAGAGCTTTGTTTGATTTCTTGAAGGGGCAGAATGTTAATATTATAAGTGCAGAAATCTTTAATCAAACACAGCCAACATCTATTGTGGTTGATCCTAAAACATTTGAAATATCTGAGCAGTCGCCAGGACGTAAATTCTTGGATACCAGATTGGTTAAAGCAAGAGTTAGTGTTGGATCACAGGAAGACCCTTTAGAGCTGGCTTTTGATTTAACACAATCCAAGGAACGAGATCCATTGTTCCTATCTGCAAAGAATATTATGCATTTGAGACAGAGCTATGGAAGCCGCGTAGAGACTAAAATTTTCAAAAAGAGAATAGAAAAATTTCATAGTTCACAGGCAGCTGTAATCACACATGAGATGCTTAATCTTTGGGAAGAGTATGAGAAACAGCTATCAAAAATTTCTAAAGCTGTAGAAGAACGTATGAAACATTTTGAAGAGGCAGAAAACTATGAGGTTAGTGACAGAGAGCGTGCCAGAATTCAAAAGGCTATTGAATCTATAGCTATGGGGATAGGAGCATATGCGGATGTTGCGAATGAACCTATTTATAATTTTATCGAGAATGATTTGTTTTATTCTCATAAAAGAGGTCGACATGAAGTGCGCTATACTCTTCTTAGAGAGTTAAATGTAGAAGATATATATCGTACATCCAATCCCCGTCATTCGGTTATTGGAACCAAAAACCAGTTTGCACCAATGGTGGCTTAGAGGGGTATTGATGACTGTAGGTCGTTTTGCAATAGGACTCAGTAAATTGCGTTTTCTTAAATCTATCGGGATTCAGGTGCGTGATAAATCTGTATTGGATGTGGGAACGCGTATAGGTGAGAATGCATCTCTCATGAAACAATGGGGTGCCCAGAAAGTTGTTGTCTGTGATCCTGATAATGAAAGCTTACAGATGGGCTTAGATCAGGGATATCTCTCAAAAGACACGACATATTCTATTACCCTGCAGGAATTCACTGAAAATGCGCATGAGCAATTTGACGTTGTGACGTTCTTTCAGTTTTGTTTACCAGCACATAAAGAGAGAGAGGCTTTTTCCGAAGCGCTTGCAAAATCTGTGAAGTCAGACGGTCTAGTTGTCATTAAAAAACTCATCTTTCTTAGCGTTTTTAGCATTTGTTCAACAGCTATCATTGCTTTTTAAGCCCTAAGGCATCAATTTTATATATTTTTTAAATACAAAAAAAAATTCTAACCTCACTCTATCTGAGCAAGGCTAGAATATATTTAAAGCTCTTAAGCTTCTTTTACTTTCTTAATAAATGTACTGACTGTTGAACGCAAATTATTCATTCTTTGGTTAAGTTCGTCGGATGCGCCAAGCACATCATCTGCAGCATTCCCTGTGTTCTTTGCAGTTTCGCTCACATTACTAACATTACCATTAAGTTCATTCATATTAGAAGCTGAACTTTGTGTGCTATGCGAAATTTGAGCTGTAGTTACGCTTTGCTCTTCAACAGCTGAAGCAATGGAAGATGCAGCAGCATCAACATCCCTTATCTTAATGTCGATACGTTGAATAGCCTCTACAGCATTACGTATTTCATTTTGAACAGCATCAACTTCTTCCGCAATTTGTTCGGTGGCCTTTGAGGTTTCAGATGCAAGAGACTTAACCTCTTGAGCAACGACTGCAAATCCCTTACCAGCTTCTCCAGCGCGCGCTGATTCAATTGTAGCATTTAAGGCCAGAAGATTAGTTTGTTCTGCAATGTCTTTGATAAGTTGTACAACTTCACCAATTTTCTCAGAAGATGTCAACAATGTTTCAACTTGCTGCGATGCCTGAGATACATCCTGTGCTGCTTCACTGGAAGCACTGCTTGTTTTACTTGCTTGTTCGCTTAGCTCACGAATAGAAGCAGACAATTCCTCTGCAGCACCAGCCATAGTCTGAATGTTGTTAACAGTTGCTTCTGAGGCTTGAGACATAGAATCCGATTGTGTTGTTGTTTGTTCTGCAATTTTAGACATGGATTGTGCAGTTGTACCCAATTGTTCAGATGCGGCAGATAACGTATTGACGATCTCAGTAATATCCGTTTCAAACTGTGTTGTCATGTTTTCCAGGGATTGAGCGCGTTCAAGCTGCTTTTGCTGTACTTTCTTTTGTTCTTCTTGCAAACGATCCGCTTCTATACGATTTGTTTTGAAAACTTCTAAAGCCTTAGCCATATCACCAACTTCATCAGCTCTGTCTAGGCCTTGTACATTAATTGATGTATCACCATTTGCAAGCTTGCTCATCTCTTCAGTTGTACGAACAATTGGCTTAGCAATTCCATTACCAATAAAAAATGCCAACAGAATCCCAAAGACAGCTG
>CAXRKA010000130.1:0-13330 GCA_964231155.1 Alphaproteobacteria bacterium
CGATCCGAGAGACCGATACAGAAAAGGATTATCAGAGTCGATCACAGATAAAAACGCACAGAAACACCAAATGAAGTGATGGGATGCAAATTTTACTTGGCTTGAGAAGCTTATAGACCGCAAAAGATCCAGTTTCATTAAAATTTACTGTATAGGTAAACTGTAAGTTTACATTTCAGTTAAAAAATAATGGGTATTCAGCCCTCCTGTTTATGTGAAAACCTCTTTGGAGCGTTGTTTCATTAAAATTAATACGCTTTTAAATGAGAAAGAGAATGGATCAGAATGATTTATAAAACCGCTTTAAAACATCCGAGTAATATCAAGCATATTCCTCTCCGGGGTACGCCTCTTAAAGATGAAGATATAACACTGGAACTGGCAGAGAAATGCCAACGTATCGTAGCAGAAATAGTCGTTAGTGAGGGATGTAAATACTTACCCTTATTTGAACGTGTCACATCCGAACTTGAAAAGCTTAAAGAGCAAGATAGATTACTAAAATTAGCTCATCAGATTGCTTCCTAGTATCAATTTTTTGATACGACATTGGTAATACCAGTGTGCGTAGTCATGAGAAATTTATTTTGAGATAGTGCTCTGGGAGTTAATTATGAACCAGAGAAATATCAAACATACTCATGCTGATGAACTAAGCATGGATGAGCTATATGATTGTTATGAGACCCTCGCACGCATCGTAAAAAGATACGGCAAGGATTACTTACCCCTGTTTGAAAGGGTACATAATGAAATCGAATCAAGAAAATCGGAAAACAGAATGGTTGATATAGCCTATCAGGTCGCAAAAAATATTGATAAAAGTGGTACACATTTTGGTACACAAAATGGTACACATTAAAATTCTTCATAAAAATAACCGTTTTATATCAGATACTTAGTGTGTCTAATTTCCATATTCGATTCCCTTCACCCGCTCCAATCTCTCTTTTTATTAATCACTGTTTTACAACCTTAGCGCTATGTTAAAATTGTTATGGCACCCATATTACCAAGCGCGTTTAATCTGATTTTTGACAATACCACAATGGGTGTTCTCATTTTGCATCGCATTGATGATGGCACGCTCAAAAATGCACGTATTCTCTATATCAATAAATCATTGATTGATGATTTCCTGAATGGCGAAGAGAATAAAGAAAAACAGATTGCTCTTGTTGAGCCCTTTTTTAGTAATGATAAAGGTGAAAGCCTTCTTCCCCTATCAGAGACAGAAAATAAAGTTATCGTTGTTGAAGCAGAGCGCGCAACAAAGAACTTTAAAAAACGCTGGATCGAAGTTCGCGCACAACCTATACAAATCATGGATAAACCAGTTCATATCTTTTGGTTTAATGATATTACAAAGACCAAACGCAAAGAGATTGCAGCCCAACAAAAAGCTGAACAAGCCGATGCCATATCAGAAGCAAAATCCGCCTTCTTGGCCACAATGAGCCATGAGCTACGCACACCGATGCAAAGTGTCTTTGGTTTACTCGAATTGATGAGTGAATATGAGGTCAATGATGAAACCAGCCAGATGATACATACAGCTCAAGACTCCGCCAATGGCATGCTGGAAATATTGGATGATATTCTTGATATTGCCAAGGTAGATGCTGGTAAAATGGAACTTGACGAGTTTGAAATTCCGGTTCGAACACTGACTTATGGTCTTATTGAAGCGATGCGCATTAAAGCCACAGAGCAAAAACTTGAACTGAAGGCTGAAGTGGATGAAGACGTGCCATTGGTTATTAAAGGTGACCCCAAACGCTTACGGCAAATCCTGATTAACCTTATTGGGAATGGACTCAAATTTACAGAACGGGGCGGTGTTACAGTTCGTGTTAAAAGTGGTGGAACAGTGATCGGTGCTCCAAAAGATGGGGCTGTTCTACGCTTTGAAGTTGAAGATACGGGTATTGGTATGCCGCCTGAAGTTCTAGACAAGCTTTTTATTCCATTTACTCAAGCTGACAACTCCACCTCACGAAAATTTGGTGGCACAGGCCTTGGCTTATCCATTGCTGATCGCCTTGTGCATTTGATGTCTGGTGAAATTGGTGCAACCAGTGAATCTGGTAAAGGCTCAACCTTCTTCTTTGAAATACCCGCAAAAATTGCTGAAGGAACAGAAACACTTGACCAATTGCCCGACCTTAAAGGCCTAACGATTTTGAGTGTTGAAGATCACCCCAATGCGTCCAAAGAAATTGCTAACTCCCTCGAATACATGGGTGCGCGCGTAACATCCGTTAAAGATTTTACGTCAGGGAAAGAGCTCATCGAGCATCAGCCCTTTGATATTGCTATTATTGATCATGGCCTACCCGATGGTGAAGGTATTGAGCTCATAAAAATTGCCAATAAGCTTCGACCAGGTATGGGCCTTATCCTGTATACTGTTTTTGATGACTATCGCTTACGACAAGGGTGTAAATTTATTGGCGCACGCTACCTATCTAAACCTGCCAGCCGATTAGGTCTGGGGAATGCTGTTAAAGATGCAGCACAAAAATCATACAGACCTAAGAGCTTTGAAGGTACACCACGCATTCTTCTTACTGAAGACAATCTCTCTATTATCGATATTTTCAAGCGGCAAATTAAGCGCTTTGGTATCGATGTTGATATTGCTCACAATGGACAAGAAGCATTCAATCAAATTATTGATCAAGATTATGCTATGCTGATCACAGATCTGCATATGCCTCTCATGGATGGATATGAGTTGGCACAAAATGTTGCACAACTTCCTCAATTCCAAGAAGAACGCCTACCGATTGTTGCCATTACTGCTGATGTTCAATTGGCTCAGCCTAGTGTTTACATTGAAAAAGGCTTTGATGAATGTCTACTAAAACCGATTAGCCTCGGTCAAATCCGACAACTGCTTGTACGATGGGGTTTTATTGATCGTAACGAAAGCTTAACACAACAGTCAGAGAGGGAAGAAACTGAAGCCGAAGAGGATGCTGGAATCGCTAGAGATGATGTTCCCATCAACATATACAACATTGAAGAGCAACTGGGGGAAATTGATGAGAGCGCTATAGAGATGATTGAAATGTTTCTTGAGGTAACAACAAAACAACTTGATGGGCTTAAAGAGGCCATAAACAATGACAATGCGCCCGAAGTTAAAAAGATCACTCATTCCATGAAAGGAGCTGCACGCTCAGCAGCCTGTGAACAACTTGGTAATATTACTGAAACACTACAAACACGTGCGGAAGAACTGGATCATTTTACACCTAAAGATTATGAAGAGGTTGAAGCCGCCCTCAAAGCCATTAAAGATTATATCCCTGTGCTTGCGCGTCAAATCAGTGAGCGTTAAATAAGGCACAAGATGCCATAACAACGATCTAATACGTGAGTAAAATACAGATACAGCACTATATCAATGAGAATAAGTGTTCCCAGTGGTGGTAAGATAAAATGCCAAACAAGATAAAGCTTCCCCCAAAGTGTCAGCCGTGAACTCGGGATATATTTATTTCTAACTTTTTGTAGTGTGTTTTGACGATGAAACATTTTATGCTGATCCTATGCATAGTCAGATTGCCATAGAAGAGATCTCTACTCAAGAATTCCTTAAGCTTGAATACCCTCAAGTCTTTATGCCTCTGCAGCAATCCTCACAGTATATACACATTTTAAAAGACAGCATGTCTAGGATAGAGAATGCACGTATTTTTATTTTTAGAAATGGGACAGATATACTTGGGCATTGCGTTCTTCTTAAAAAGTCTTTGTTTTGGCTTTGGTCTATATGCTCTGTGCTACGAGGACCCGTCTGGTACAAAGAACTTTCACATGACCAAATCATATCTTGCCTAAAGGCATTATTTTTAGAGCTTAAATACCCAAAACGTTTACTGATTGCGCCCTTAGAGCAAAACACATCAAACATCTTACAAAAAATATTTCAGTGGCGTTGTATTGCTTATTCTGATAGCACAGCGATCCTTGATCTTACGAAGACACCCGATCAACTACGACAAGGTTTTGTGAAAGATTGGCGCTATAGCCTTCGTAAAGCCGAAGGATCAGGTATCACAGTCAAGCATGATCAAAGCTTAGAGACTCTAGAGTTTTTAAAACGAAAAGAAAAACAACAACAAAGCCAAAAAAATTACTTCCGTGCTCTGCCCATGTTTTTTGAAACAAAAATGTATGAAAGCTTTGGCCCCAATTCTATGCCTTGCTTTAGCGCATACCGCAATGGAGACCTTTGCGCTGGTATGGTATTTATTATCTCCAACAAAACAGCGCTTTATCATATGGGTTGGGCCAATGAGGTTGGTCGAGAACATTCAGCACATAATCTTTTGCTATGGCATGCCATAAGGCATTTCCATGAACACGGCCTTCATACTTTAGACATGGACGTTATTGATACAGTGAATAATCCAGGTATTGCGCATTTCAAACTTGGCACAAATGCAGTCCTTAAGACTTATGGTGACATCGTGATGCCACCGCTGATTAAACCTTACAAGAATTGTTAGATTGGCTCTATTCGCCAGGATATTTCTTTTGCCAATACTCAGGACGTTTATTAAAGGGCACAGCTTTCCAGCCACGATTCAGAACATCAAATTCTTCACCGATAAACAATCCATCCTCCATGATACGCGTTCCATCCAACTCTATGACACCTTCTTTGCCAAAAAGCATCGTGGTTACATCCCAATGAATATCACTATGATTATCATTATCGACAATCACTGGTACACCTAAATACTCTGTGTATTTATAGGAGCGTCCCAAAGCCACATGGAAACTCCCACCAATTTTTTCAACTAAAAGCCCATTGGCAACATGGCGTTTTAAGTGTGGGTTTGTTCCAATGCCAAGCTCTCCAATATGCTGGCTGCCTTCATCGGTCTCAATGGATTTTTTGAGATATTTATGGCCTTCAACTGCATCAAAATCGACAATCCGTCCATTTTCAAATACCAATGTGATATCACGAATAATGTTCGATGGATAACTTGGAGAGAAAAAACCACCCTTGGCAACAATTGTCCCATTGAGACTTTGTTTCACTGGTGCTGAGAAAATCTCTGAGCCTGGAATATTTTTTGCTGTTAGAGAATTAACAAAGGTAAAACCCTCAACTGACATAGAGATATCTGTACCATCACTGTTTGTGATATGGACATCGTTCGCCTGATTAAATCGCTCAATCAAAGCTTTATGTGCTTTATCAATTTGAACCCATGGCTGATCACACATCTCAAAGAAAAGTTGCAGGTATTCTTCATAACAATACCCATCTGTTATAGCATCTCTCTCTGCGGGGATTGCTGTGAGCGTATAAAAAAGGCCTTCTGAAACACGTTGACGAAGTGCTATGCCTCCATCCTTATAAGCTTCTGTGACCTCATTGGGTACAGTGTAGCTATGAGGTTCTTGAGAGCCTGGCCTTGATGTAATAATACGATTACAAAATGCGTGACGCTCTACATTTGCTTTGGCATAGCTTATGGCCTGAGCCGGTGTAATTTCAGATTTGAGATAGACATCAAATAGGTAATCATCAAACGCTACATCAAAATTATGCCCATCTTTTATAGCGCGTTTAATCGCGACACCAATGACCTCACGGCTGTAGTCACCGAGGCGGAAGATAATCGCATTGCCCTGATTGGGATCAGCATCATAAAGCATATGTCCAAGATTTTCTTGAAGAGATGTAAAACCCGGAACGTCATGAAGTTGTGAAAACAATCTAAAGTTCTGCTCTTGATCAAGATAGGCTTCAAAGACATCTTCGCGGTCAAAGGTCTCAGATGCAAATACACTCATAATGCGTTGAATACGATTAAGATCATCCATAGCATCTTGGAACTCTTGATCTTGATCACAACGTTCTACAATATTCTGAATCTCATCTCTCCACAGATCTGAGCCTTGAGCATAGCCTTTGACTATATCTATATTTTTAGATATTTGCTGTGATGCCTCAGCAAGTTTCATGATCGGCAAAACCCTTACTTTTTAACTTTAAGTATTTTCTTAGCTATCTTATCCGCCACATCATCAGAAATATCATGCAAAATCACTTCGTGACGACTATGTGGTATTCTAATGCCTTGCTGTTTAAATTCCTTCAACATATCGACATAAATAGCACTTCGAATATTAGTCACACCATTGGATGGATCAGAAATCCATAAGCGAAGCTCTAAAGCAACGCCATCTTCATCTAGTCCAACCACACGCGGTGCAATCTTTTCTTTTCTGATAATCCGCTCTTGAGCCTCAGCAACCTGACGCATAATATCCATCGCCTTTTCAACGTCGCTATCATAGGTGATGTTAAAGCGCATCTTAAGACGAATTTCATTGTTAGAATGTGACCAATTCTCCACATGATCTGTAATCAACATCTCATTAGGAATAAGGTGTTCCATACCATCTCGTGTAATCAAAGACACATAACGTGCACCCAATGACTGCACCCATCCAAACATATAGCCACCACCGGGACCTGAACTGGTTTTACCGGCATCAATAGCAATCACGTCACCGGGTTTAATTGATTTATCCATCAACAGAATAATCCCTGAGATGAAGTTAGAGACCACCTTCTGCATACCAAAACCCAAACCAACACCAAGTGCTCCAGAGAAAATAGTTAGTGTTTGGAGTTTCATGCCAACAGAATGCAAACCAAAAAGGACCAAAGAAACGATGATCACAACGCGAATAAACTTTTGTGCAAGAACCCGGTGCGATGGTGAAAAATCTTCAATACGACTAATCCAAGCATCAAAAATACGAGACAGCTGTATCCCAATCCAGACAATAATAAAGAAGACGGCCACACCCTTAGCCACCAACCAAAGATTGGTTTCACTCTCATTCAGCAAAAAGGTGAACTGCTCAAGGCTGGCTTGAACAGGCGTCCAAAGACCCATGATCTTGAGCGCCGCTAAGATCCAAATCACCCAAGATACAAACCGTGTGTAAAACTGATTGTAGATAACGTGGGTCACCATACGAATAATAAGGAAGGCAACAGCCAACTGATTGGCCATAAAGACCAATGTCGTGTCTAAACCCAAAACACCGCCTATGGGAATATATAAGAAAAGAATACCCACAAGCGCTAGTGGATACGCTATTTTTTCTTTCACCTCCCATATCTTTCGCGCCCAAAGCTTGCTTTTATCTATATGCGCAAGTTGCCTTTCCGCATAACGATGATAAGCCTGAGATGTATAAGCAGAGACAACAAGCGTTAGTAAAATCCACGTGACTTCAAGAAAAATATCATCAAGAAGTTGCTTATGCTGAATGTTTTGAAACCAATATTGGAAATGCAGTAAATAGCGATCGATCATGGAAAAATTATGGACAACCAACATTTAACTATTGGTTACAGAGGCTTGCGTTTTATAATGAAAAAAGCAGCAAGAATCGCTTTACAGATTATGTTAAACGTGAGAGACTGCAAAAAATAACATAATAATAAAACTTCAGGTTTAGGTATGCACACGGCTCACGGAATCCTCATTGACGATCCAAAGACCAAAATAAAAGATCAATGCTATAAAATTGAGAAAAAACCTGACGGCACATATTCGTTTAAAGCCCATATCCGCGATGCCACACGCCACCTTGATCTCAATGCTTTATCACACCTCCAATTACCCCCCAAATTGTCCCATCTTGCCACTGTTAAATACCTAGAGACATTGTTCTTTAGTATTACCAACGGCATTACTCAGCGCGGCCTCATCGAAGACGGTCTGACAGATGTCATGACGGTAGAAACAACGATTGATGAAGATTTCAATTTTGGTGAGATTTCCATTTATCGCAGCGCTCTTGCCAATACGATTGAATATAACTTTGATGATGTAGAAAAGCGTATTGTTGATCCCAAACACCCTCATCTTACACAGCCACAAAATCTTGCCAAAATGTTCATTGATAATGTCAGCTATGCTTTCTGGGCACGAAGATACCCTATGTTCTACCGTAGTGAAAACATGGCAAAAATCTCTGAAGACCTGTTTGAAGACGGTAAAACATCCGCTTCACTCAATGGAGAAGAACTGGCAGAAGTTCTTTCAGTTTTAACCAATGTGATCGTTGGTACATTTATGGAGCGCAATGCACAGATGGCTTTATTCAGAGACAACACATTTGACATGGTCTCACAAAAAGTCGGCGGCCTTAAAATGTCAGATAACAAAGTCGCTGAGAAAATTAATAAGCTCAAACACCAAAACCACCTCTCTGCAGAAAAGGTACATGGTGATATTAAGCACTTTGGTTTGCCCTATGTGAATGTAACAACAGCCTTTCACTCACGTGAGTCATTGATCAACCAGCTTCTTGTCACACGCTTTGTTCAAAACATTGAAGATTGTGTGCCTAATGAAACGGTTCCTCATCTTGTCAAAGCCATGAACCGACGTCATGCTCTTAAAGGCAAACAAGACTACCCCAGATCTTAAAATCATGAGAGATATCAGCAGTATCGATAATACACAATACCAGAAACACCTCGAAATTGAGGCTCGCTTTCTTGAAGAATTTGAAGATATCTATGCCGAAGCTAGCACTAAACGCGATGAGCCATTTGAACTCAATGCTGAAGAGTTTATTCAAGCCGCCAAACAAAACATAAAGGATATCATCGAAGAGACAAAAGCCATTGTGGAACAATTGTCCTTAGAAGATATCGAAAGTATCAACCGCTTCTCTTTAGTTAAAGTTGACCAAGAGTCTATTGATAACTTTCTTCAGTATGATTGTAGTATTTTAGTAAATCATAAAGTTGAGACCATGGCGGCATTCAGATCTGACGAACTCAATCTTTTCTTCTTTAATGCCTATGATTATATGACCGCACCAGAGGGCGCTTATAAAAAACTAACCTGCCACGAAGTCGGGCATCTGATTATATCGGAGGAAAAATCAATCCTTCGTAATCCTGAGGGCACTGTTGGATTTACGCATGGGCCCCTGCAACGTTTGATGGATGGATTTTTACTCCGCCATGAAGAGAATACCGTCGATAAAATTTCTGACATTCTGTGCCCCCAAATTCGTTATGGAGAGTTACGAAGTGAATATTATCAAGTCAGAGCCTTATGGCCTAGTTTTGGCCTAGAAAAACGCGCTTATGTAAGAAATGGCTTTCTTCTTTTTGGTCAATTGCTCCATAGTCGCCTCTCTAACTCAACACACCCTTCAACAATTCTCAGAGAAATCCGTTCCAAGCATCGGTGTAATAAGCTCTGGAACACTGCTCCCGCATTCAAAATATAGATTTATCGTAAGCCCGAAATAAAATTGAAACACCCCTCAACCATTATCTTTAAATGGCGTTCCCATCCACGCTGTCTCCAGATTAACAAACGCCGCGCTGCTGAAAAGAAGACTTTAGACAACATCTCGACAAGCCTTGATTTTATTCACCACTGATGATAGAAAACTTGACATAATAATGGAATCGCATATAATCGAGTAAATTATTTTGGAGTATACCTATATGTCGATTGCAAAAAATGATAATTCTAAATTTTCTCAAGAAATGCAGGAAAATATTAAGGAATTAAAGCTAAAAGAAAGATTCTGTATACTCAACCACAGTGCTGGTACAAAAAGAGTAGAGGAATTAAGGGATCATCTTAAGACAATCGTAGAAGAGCAAAAGAAAAAAATTTCTGAGTTCAGCAAACAAGACATTAAGCGTATCAATAGGTTTTCTCTGTTTAGATTTAACAGACAAGATATTGAAAATTTTGTGCATAAGCCGTTTGAAATCTTATTCACGGATAAAAAGGTTGTTGATTCTGCCGGATGTATTATGTCAGATGACGTCTCTTACTATCTAATCAACCTAGATGACTTTGATCAAAAAGATGATGCTCTCATCCAGAAAACTCTTGCCCATGAATCTGCACACACCCTCATAGGAAGAAATACAAAATCTCGAACTATACAAAAAAGAGCCCTAGTAATACCAGCTTTACTTAGAGATATATCGGTTATTAATTGGCTTCTTAGCCTACCCGGTTGGGTTAATACCACTATTTTCGGGATGGCACAAAGCAATGCAATGCTTCTATTCCACGCGCCTCAATTGATTATGGGTTTAATAAACAAAAACGAAGAAAATACTTGTGATAAAATTGCTGATTACGTCGTGCCAGAGGTTGGAATCGGAGATATGATTAACTCTGTTGACGCTGTCAGAAAAAACTTTATGGTCAGTGCCTGCGCAGACGCGCAACCACTCAGGAATACTCTAAAGGCTCTATTACAATTCACTCTTTGTTTTATTCTAGGCACAGATCACCCCTCAAACGTCATTCGTGATTGGAGAAGCAACTTGCGCTGTCTCCAGATTAATAAACGCCGCGCTGCTGAAGAGAAAATCTCCATAGAACAACAACCTGAGCTCACTTAAGATTAAAGCGCGTAGCGCCCTGCTTTTTTAGCGATGGTTGAACGGATATACGGCTTCATTTTTTCAAGCTGCTCATCTGTGAGTGCATAGGCTTCATGTTGCCATTGCAGCTCTTTCTCAATGCCATCCAACATTTCATCAATATTTGGATATTCAAGACGCCATTCATCAATATTGGCCCGGATCTTGGCAATTTCTAACATTGCATTGGCCACATTATCAAAATCCTCACCCAAATAACCATTCACCAGATAGTTTTGTTTCGCCAAATACTCATCACGATATTGTTCTGGAATAGACTCAACACCATAAAGCTTAGCCACAATGTTTAGCGCGCGATTGAGATAACGCGCATCTTGGAATTCAGAAAGCTTTGCAATACGCTCTTCTTTTAGAATCTCTGCGCCCTCACTATCATCAGAGCTTTCAAACTCTCTTGTGCTCGGCGTATAGACGTCATTTAAGAGATCGGCTTGCGGCTGCTCACGGATACGATTGCGCAATTTACGCGGAATATGGTGCACAGTCTCTTCAATAAATGAAGTCGCGCGACCGAAACCTTTTTGGCGCGCTTTATAATAAGCATTCAAGACACGATTTTGGAAATCTGGGTTTTCATCCAGCCACTTGGCATTGTCTTCTAAATACTCTCGTGGCATGCCACGGAATTTCTCAGCACTATCGTACAACATTTCATTGGGAATAACGCTTGGCATTTTATTGGTCCGCACAACTTCAAAAATATCTTGGCCACGCTTTGTCATCAACTCTGCCAAATTATCTTCTGACATATTTTCTAGATCACGTGGATCATAGGCCAGATTTAAGACAAGAGCGGCTTTACCAAATTTTTCTTCGTTATCAAGTTTGATCAAAGCACCGGCACGGGGTGCAAACTTATTAAACTCTCTCTTGGCATAGCCAATCACCTCGCGCTTTGTTCCATCACCAAGACCTTGAGGGATAAAGCGCTCAACAATGTTCGAATGGTGCTCATTTTCAAGCATTACACGTGTGATCTCGGGCTCGAGCTCGATCATTTTCTTGAACACCATATCCAAAAGAATGGAGTCATCCTTAGCATCGTGAAGTTGAATATTATCAATATCAATACCATTGGCGATCGCCAGACCAGACAATGTAAAGTCTTGCCATTGTTGGCCATTGATTTCTTTTGTTCCGATCTTGAAACGGCCCGTTCCAAAGACAGAGATAGCACGTGCGATATTGAGTGTATCGATCAAAACAACGCGGCCGCCTGAGCGCAGATATTGATCTTTGTACCCTTCCTCATAGAAACGACGCTCCAACTTCGGGAAGTCAAAACGGAAACCATTATGCATGACCAACGCTGTTTTTGTTTTCTTGCGCGTATCTTGAACTGGATTATCCGCATGTGACCAAATTTTCTTACGAATGGTATGCATGCCTTCACGTTCATCAAACTCACTCCCATCATATGTCACAGGCGCCTTAATCAAAGCCACAGGATTTTGAACAATGTATCGTGGAACAGCCAGCTTGATATCAAACTCTTCTAATTTTTCTGTATAACGGCCATTGTAGATCACACCGCCATAGGACTTTACAAAAGCAGATGGTTGGCGGCCACTGGTCTCTGTGTCGCAGGTAATAACGCGTGTGACGTTGCGATCTTCTAAGGGTTGCATAACATAGTTATAAACATGTTCTAACAACATATCAGATGGTGCATTATCATTCACAGGGTCTGGTAAGGCCGAAACAATATTCTCATATCGGTTCATGAGTGAGGCCACAGAATGTGGCTGAATACGCGCTGCTTTTAATTGATCTGTCGCATCCAACCATGGCGCAATATGTTTTCTTGTGAAAGCTGGGCGACTTTTATCAAAACTGTGCTCAACCTGAGAGTGATAAAAGCGGTCACGCGGACCAATATTGGATACCAATTGTTGTACATCTTCGGAGTAACCACTGAATGAAATTTTATCAGAGTCTTTTTCTATACTCAGCATATCCTGATTGGTTGGTACGATCGGTGTCTTACCTAGAGATTTAATCAGCTCAACAGCGCTAGAAATTTTCTCTGCCGGTGTATGGGTAATAATCACATTGGGAATATTTTTCAGCGGTCCAGAGAGTGTTTTCTCAATATCATCTCGGTAACCATGGCCCGATGTATAAAGATCCCAACCAAAGCGCTCTTTCACATCATATGGTGTATAGACTTGAGCCCCCCAATAATCCCGTAATAAGGATAACCCTTTTTTGTACATGGGCGTATCATAGGCCGGGCTTTGGTTCACAATAATGGCCATGTTTTTGTCCAACCAGATGTGTGGATTAACGCCCAAGATAAGGCGCTGCATAAACGACATCTCATCCATCAAATGGCTACCCGTTCCCCATAGAGATAGCTTTGATGGATCACCTTTCATCAACTCTTTAACCCTGACACCAGGATTTTTGGTTGAGCCCATATTCACGATCGTCAGGCCATAACGCTCTTTATAGTAATCTTTCAGATTCTGCCAATTTCTAACGCCCTCAATGCCATTTTTATTGATGATGGTGACCAAATCTTTCATGGCTTTACCCATAACAATAATATTGCGGCCGAGCGTTCCCTCTACATGCAGCATATCCTCAAAAGTCGGGCGGTTTTTTGCAATAAAGGTACGAATAGTTAGTTTGTCTTTAAGCTCGTCTAACTGACCTAAATTGATATTCCCCTCTATCACGGATTGACGCGTTGGCGTCATGCCTGGACGATCAACATTCGTAAAGTCACCAGAAACCGCCACAATGTCTTTTTGGTTTTCTAGCCAATCATACCAACTGTCATGGTATTTAAAGTCCCCGGTATGAAGAATTTTACCGGCTTTAGATTTAACAAGATAA
>CAXRKA010000131.1:0-2933 GCA_964231155.1 Alphaproteobacteria bacterium
ATAAAGGTTGGTATAAATTTTATCTTCTTCTTTAAGCATATCAATGGGTTAATTTATAAAGTTAAACAGCATTCTTAATTGGCTCTGAGCCCTTACGGCCTTGTTGTGGCCCTGGCTTCACAGATTTACCAGCCTTGAGATCTTCTAAGATGTTCACGATGGCCTCTACGGTCAGATCTTCATAGTAATCATCATTAATTTGTACCATAGGCGCGTTACAGCATGCGCCCATACACTCCACTTCAGAGAGCGTAAACATACCATCGTCTGTTGTTTCGCCGTACTCAATGCCCAAAGTGCTCTTACAAGCCTTAGTTATATCTTTCGCGCCACAGAGCATACAGGGTGTTGTCCCACAAATTTGGACGTGGTATTTCCCCATAGGATTGAGGTTATACATGGTGTAAAATGTAGCAACTTCATAGACTTTGACTGGTGGCATATCTAGGATACGTGCAATCTCATCCATGGCAGCTCTTGTTACCCAGCCACCACCAGTTGGATATGGCCCATACGGCCCCTTTTCTGCGATTTGGCGCTGTGCAAGATCAAGCAAGGGCATTACAGCAGATTGCTGTTTGCCTTCTGGGTATTTCAAGATAATTTGATCAACCTTTTCCAAATTGGCTTTTGTAAATGCAAAGCTATCCGGCTGATGCGCGTTATGTAGTGTTCCAGAGACCATAGTGCTATCTTTTATTTATATTTTTAAACCTATAGAACAAGGGTTATTGAATTAATAACAATACTCTAGATAACACTGAAAATGAAAGAAAGGGTTTAATCGGGATATTTTAGACGAAAATACGTGGATACCTGTTTTTGTATCAAAGGATTGGACCAATAATCTTTCTCACCCATCTTGCTCCGCGCATCCTCTTTTGTCCAATGCCTGACTTGAGACTCTATTTTCTTCTGCTCCTGCTTTTCTTGCTCTTTCTTCTTATTATCTTCATTGTTCTTTTTTACATCTTCGATGGTTTCACGCCCTTGTCTTGCAGCTTCTTTGGCTAATTCTTTTTGCATGTACCGAATAAGTCCTTTACTGACTACCCGTCCTCCTTTTATCGCTGCTGCTATTATTGCTGCTGCTTGTCCCGCCATTGATCTTTCTCCTTTTGTTGTGTATGTTGAACTATACCCAAACTATATAGGAATAATATCCTAAATGAGAGTATTGTCAAGCCTTTATTCATGCGCTCAGTTTTTAGCACTCTTTATTGCCAACATCGTTTTTGCAGTGGGATCTGGTCAGGTCTATAAGGGTCATTACTTGCGGGGTGGGCTTATTTATCTCTACAGTATGAGTGGCTATATTTGCTATGACATGCCCGAAGAGTTTACGTTTTTTGTTAGTAGCCTGGTGTATAGCTTAGTAATTATCATTGCGATAACAATTGATGCTTTTATCCTCGAGAAAAAAGAGAAAAGCCGTACCGTATCAACGCCTTTGACTGTTGTTTTACTGTGTCTTATGTTTGCATTGAGTGAAGCTGCATTGAATTATTCAAACCAGAACTGTTATTACCTGCATTTTTCAGACTCAGTATTTTCAGAACAGCTGCACAAAGATGATGTTATTTTTAGCAAAACCTCTGCACCTGTGGATTTATCAAATAGCACCTATGTTTTGCTGTATGATACAGAGACGGGTGATGATTTGACTTATAAAACAGAAACCTATTTGTCCCTGCCTCAAGACATAAAAGAAAAGTATGAAGTTCGCGGGCAACCACTCTTTGTCCTATGGTCAAGCGATCGAGAACGTAGAGGAATGTCTTTGAGATAAGGTTTTTTTATTGGTCAACTTATTGTTAGCGGTCAATTTCACCGAACACAATATCCAGTGAACCAATGATAGCAACAACATCAGCCAGCATAAACCCCCTGGACATGAAATCGAGGGCTTGCATATGAAAGAAGCCGGGCGCTCGAATACGACAACGATCCGGCTTATTTGTTCCATCAGAGACTAAGAACACACCAAACTCACCTTTTGGTGCTTCCACAGCTGCATAGGCCTCGCCTTCAGGCACGTGAAAACCTTCAGTATAGAGTTTGAAGTGATGGATTAAAGCTTCCATTGAGCGCTTCATCTCTTTGCGTGGTGGTGGAACAACCTTGTGATCATCGACTTTGATTGGGCCTGGTTTGATCTGCTCAAGGCACTGACGAACAATTTTATTGGATTGGATCATTTCCTCCATACGCACCAAATAACGGGCATAACAATCTCCGGTCTGCCCTGTTGGAATATCAAACTCCATTTTATCGTAGCATTCATAGGGTTGTGACTTACGCAAATCCCACGGCACACCGCTAGCACGCAGCATTGGGCCCGAGAAACCCCATTCCATAGCGTCATCTTTTGAAACCACGCCAATATCCACTGTTCGTGTTTTGAAAATACGGTTGTTGGTGAGAAGGTTATTCATATCATCCATAAATTTAGGGAAATACTCTGTATAATCCCAAATATCTTCCGCCAGGCCCTCAGGCATATCCATAGCGACACCACCTGGGCGAATGTAATTGGCGTGAAGGCGTGCACCGCAGACACGCTCATAGAACTCCATGATTTTCTCGCGCTCTTCAAACCCCCATAAAGATGGTGTAATCGCACCAACATCCAATGCAAATGTTGTAATATTCAAAAGGTGGTTGAGAATACGTGTCAACTCGGAGAACATGACGCGGATATACTGCGCACGCTCTGGCACAGTGATGCCAAGCAGTTTCTCAACAGATAGAGCAAAAGCATGTTCTTGGTTCATCGGTGAAACATAATCAAGACGATCAAAATATGGCACAGCCTGAAGATAGGTCTTATATTCAATGAGCTTTTCTGTACCACGGTGCAATAAGCCAATATGTGGATCGGCACGATCAACAATTTCACCGTCCATCTCCAAAACCAAACGCAAAACACCATG
>CAXRKA010000132.1:0-10696 GCA_964231155.1 Alphaproteobacteria bacterium
TCCGCTAAATCAATTTTTTGATCTTGAATATCTGCAAGCACAAGCACAGAATCACCAGCGTATGTATCTTGCATTCTTTGAAAATCCTTTTGGCGAGCAACCAAAATTTCATCAATCTGAGCACGAACCTCTTCGGTAATAGGCTCTAAAGAGACAATACAGGCTTGCTCAAGCTTGGCAAAAAAATCGCCCTTTACATGATAAGATTTCAGATTTGTATCATAGCTAACATCTAGATGTGCAACCAATTGCTCTAATGACAAGAATTGAAAGCGCTCACATATTTGCTGACGCTCATTCTCATTGGCAGAGATATCTTTATGAAGAGACTCGCTCGCTTGAATATCTTTGATATGTAATGGTCTTGAAAACTCTGACATCATAGTGCTCTTTTGATCTTATGTCTTGAGGCGTGAGTATAATTAGAGTATTTTCAGATAAAATGCAAAGAAAAGTACACACTATAATGAAACCAATTATTTCTGCTATTGCCTTACTTTTAATTGTAAGTGCCTGCGCCCCAATTTCTCACACACGTGGCAATTTTGTTGACCCTGAACGCTTTGAGGGGTTTGCACTGAACACAACTAAAAAATCAGATGTTATCTCTGCCCTGGGCACACCCACAGCAGAAGATCCATTTAATGACAATGTTTGGTTTTATATTGGAGAAAAGACAGAGCAAACAGCCTTTTTCAAGCCGGAAGTTGTTGAACGCAATATCTTAGAAATTTATTTCAACGAAGATGACACGCTCGCCAATATCCGTTTTATTGATGAGGCCAGTGGCCGAGAAGTCAATCTTGTTGATAAAACAACGCCCACATCCGGTCTAAGCTTGAGTATTATCCAACAATTTATCACAAACCTCGGGCGCTTTAACCAAAGCCAAGGTGGTGACTCAGCTAGAAACCGTGACGGCTACAATAACTAATATCTAAAATGTCTGTTGAGTAATGTCGCGAAGGAGTATGTCCTTAACGATTTTATCCTTCATGACATAGTTTGAAGCACCGAGTAAATAATCTTTAACTGTAACAATATCAAGATTACCTTGAGAATCGATTATAGCTTTCTCCTTTACACCACGATAGATAACACGAATAAAAGCATCTCTTACTTTTGGCATATTTTCACGGAGCATATCTAGCTCATCATCGGTCGACACTTCAGCAGTAACATTCAAAGCAATAAAGCCAGTTTTACCATTAACATTAAAAACAGGGATCATTACAGTATCAAGTTCTAAGAAGTGGCTCCCTTCACCTGTTACTTCGATAGGCTCTTCTGCATTGGCATTTTTAGAATATACAGTGTTGGGGAAGATCATAGGCACAATCAAAAAAGCAATAAAAAATATTCTTATAGCTATACTCATTTATATACTCTGATTATACTGATTGATTGATTTTAACTTTTATATTGAATTTTAGTGTATATTAAAAAACTTATATAATAGTAAAAAAATTATGGGTTGTTGCGCAGCGCTTTAGCAGCAGCATCCAGAATACCATTAATAAGCTGGTATTCTTTTCCGTCATAAAAACTTTTTGTCACACTAATATAATCATTGATTATAATTGCTGTCTCTATTTCAGTGTGGATCCAGATCTCAGCTGTCGCACAAATAAGAATCGATTGCAAAAGTGAGTCGAGTGATTGGAGAGCTTGTCCTCTTGAAAGATGTCCATTCACCAGTTGAGCAATCTCATTGGTATTTTGATCTGCAAACTCCAGAGTCTTTTTAAGTAAATTTAAATCCGAGGCAACATAGCGCTCACCATCAACATCCTTACCATATCGGTGCTGCGTATATTCATCAAACACATCCAGAATGCTGTCTTCATTATGGCGTGCCTGATAATAGCACTGAACAGCAGCCAAACGGGCTGCTGTTTTACGCGCCTTGTTTGAGCCTTTGATAACACGTGGGTTGTTTTTTCCGATTTCCATTACGCTTCTTTTTTCATTTTGGTGTGCAGATCTTCAATGAAGGCGTTAAAGTCATCCGTCTCATTAAAATCATAATAGACAGATCCATAACGCACATAAGCGACCTTATCCAGATGATATAGATTGCTCATTACTTTTTGACCAATTGTTTGTGTAGAGATCACGCCATCACTTGTTGTCTCTAATTGTCTAACAATAGAATTGGCAGCCAGTTCTATCTGATCATTATCGATAGGCCTCTTACGGAGAGCAAGCTTCAAAGAGCGTATCAATTTATCACGATCAAATGCTTCTTGTGCCCCAGTGCTTTTTTCAACCATTAGATCACGCAGCTGAACACGTTCATATGTTGTAAAACGCGCACCACATTTATCACACATACGACGACGGCGAATCGCACCGCCCTCTTCGGCTGGGCGCGAGTCTTTTACTTGATTCGATTCATGACCACAAAATGGGCAACGCATAATTCTTTCCTAATTAGCAAACTCTGAATAGAGCGGATATTGATCACATAGGTTTTTAACACGCGCTTTTAGATTATCAACCTTATTATCGGGCAATGTTTCCGCCCTAGTTTCTTCTAACACATGAATAACATCTACAATGATATCTGCGATCTCAATAAACTCATCTTGACCAAAGCCACGGGTGGTTGCGGCTGGAGACCCCAAACGAATACCTGATGTTTCTATTGGTGGCCGTGTATCAAATGGCACAGAGTTCATGTTGCATGTAATGCCGATACGATCCAATTCATCCGCAACACATTTTCCAGTCAAGTTCTGAGGACGCAGATCAACCAGCACAATATGCGAGTCTGTCCCATCAGTGATAACTTTAAAACCCTCTTCCATCAATCGATCGGCCAAGGCAATAGCGTTATTCAATGTTGCCTGACTGTATTCTTTAAACTCATCTGTCAATGCTTGCTCAAAGGCAATCGCTTTTGCAGCTATTACATGCATCAATGGCCCACCTTGCAAGCCTGGAAATACAGCAGAGTTAATTTTCTTATGCAGCTCAAAATCATTGGTTACAATTAAACCACTTCGTGGACCACGCAGCGTTTTATGTGTGGTAGTGGTTACGACATGAGCATGGGGCAAAGGTGAGTCATAAATACCGCTGACAATGAGACCGGAGTAATGAGCGACATCTGCCAGAAGATAGGCACCGGCTTTATCTGCAATCTCACGAAAACGCTTAAAATCAATTTGACGTGCATAAGCCGACGCACCAGCAATGATCAATTGTGGCTTATGTTCCAATGCTAGCGATTCAATCTTGTCGTAGTCCAACAGATAGGTTTCTTGGTCAACATGGTAGGCAACGCCCCTATAAGTTTTACCAGAGACATTAAAAGATGCACCGTGAGATAAATGTCCGCCACAAGCTAGATCCATACCTAGAACAGTATCTCCAGGTTTGATCAATGCCATAAAAGCAGCTTGATTGGCTTGAGAGCCGGAGTGTGGTTGAACATTGGCATCAGCTGCACCAAACATTTGTTTTGCAAAATCTCGTGCGAGTTCTTCAACTTCATCAACATATTCACATCCGTTATAATAACGGCATCCAGGATACCCCTCAGCATATTTATTGGTCATTACAGACCCTTGAGCCGCCATCACAGCTGGACTTGTAAAGTTTTCAGATGCGATCATCTCAATCTTGTTCTGTTGTCGAAGCAACTCAGCCTTAATAGCTCTAGAAACCGCTGGGCTTTGCGCTTGTATTAATTTTTGTTGTTCTAAAAACAAATTTGAAGACATGGATAAATCACTCCTCGACGGCATGTATTTTTTTGACGCGACGCTCATGACGACCTCCATTAAATGGTGTTGCTAGAAACATATCGATAATATCTTTTGCTGCCAAAAGTCCAAGTATACGTGCGCCCAAAGCCACAACGTTGGCATCGTTATGCTCTCTGGAAAAACGTGCTGAGGTTACATCATGACAATGCGCGCAGCGAATACCTTTAACCTTGTTGGCTGCAATATTCATCCCTATACCTGTACCACAAACTAAGATGCCTGCTATTCCTTCTTCTTCGAGTATAGCATGGCAAAGCTTATGTGCATAATCTGGATAATCATCCTCTGGATCCAATTTAAATGGCCCAATATCAACAACACCAATGCCCGTATCTTTTAGATAAGCTAATAATTCATTCTTGAATTCTAGACCGCCATGATCAGACGCTATGGCCACCTTATTAAACTGCATATCTTGGCCTTTCTTTTATTTCTTTTCGTGTGTTTCTATTCGTAGCTTTATATAACAGATTCAATCTCTGAAAACAATTCAGGACAGCAAACTATTCTTGCTCTTTTACAGGCAATTCGCCCTCTTTATATGTTACGCCGATAAAGGCATAACCTGAATAAACAATCAGCTCTTCGATCTTCTCTTTTGATAAAGATTGACCATCCTCAATACCAATTGTGACTTCTTGCGTATCAAGGTCAACTGTGAGGCCTTCTACGCCCTCTTCTTCCATGAATACCTTCTCCAATGACTGTGCGCAAAAATCACAAACCATACCATTGACTTTCACAACGGCCAGACCTGCCTTAGCAGAGAATGGCATCAAGACAATTCCTAGAAAGACTATTAAAAAACCAAGTTGTTTCATATTTCGCTCCGTATCAGTTTAGATTTAGTACCGTATTATATAGTTCAATAAAAACTCGCCGTTATTATTTATTCCTGTTTCCCACAAATGTACGCCTTTAAACATTCTAACCAGTGGTGTGACTGTCCACTGATTATCTTCATCCGGGGCATGATCAATTTGTAGCATTAACCAGGTATGTAAGTCACCATAATCTCCAATATAAGGCGCTATGCCTACGCGTGCTTTTTGCGTATAAAACTCGTCAATATCGCCAGCATCCATATAATGATTTTCATAGCCAACAAAATAACGACGATTTTCCCAATCTGCTGCAAAACCAGCAAAGCTAGATGGCTCGAACTCATTATCAAAAGCATCACGGTCAGAATAACCAACACCTGCACCTGTTTTAAAATAAACATTGGCCTGTGATGCTGGATTGTTCCAACGCTTGAGCAGATAGTTTAATTGCACGCCATTAAATCCAAGCTCTCGATCACGATGATATATCCCCTTATACCCAACTGAATAATGAATTGATGGTGAGTAATGAGCATGTACTGAATTTGTATCTCCATTATTCATTGACATGATAGTTGTTCCACCTGGATAAGATATTGGTCGTGCATCAATATCAAAAGAAAACAGGCAGATAGTCGTCAATATAAAGAAATAAGTTAAAAGGTGCATAATCAATACTTTGTGTTATTCCAAATTATAATACACAACATAGGCGCTCGTGTTAACCTGTTTTAATCCTTCAATTAATTTTCTTGCAAAATCAAAAGCAAACTGTCTAATATAGCCAAATATTACAAAGGCTTACCAAAAGACTTTGCTTAGGAGTATTAATATGTTGATGTTAAATGGCGTATCCGCAAAGGATATTGCACTATCGATTCAGGATTCAAAAAACTTCATTCAGGAGTTAGATGTTCACCCACTCGTGAAACATGCCTTAGGCAATATCACAAAACGTGATATCCGCAATATTTGTTATGCGCGCAGTCATGATCAGTTGCATTCTGAACTCAACGTTATCCGCTTACAACTTGCCCCTTTGGAAAAGCTGTTCGCTCATTACCACAGCAAGAACGAATGTGAGTTCTATAATAAACTTTGCAAGTGGAATGCTTTTGAAGCCAAAGAGGATGACATCAATTTAGCCATTCAACGCTGCGTTGAAAACCATATTGAGAATGCAGATCAAAGCAATAAAGGCTCATATTTTCAATTTGATCTCTTTGAGCGCCTTAGCCAAATTGAATTTGCAGATATTAAAATACCGATGACAACAAAGTTCACCCCCAAAACAGAAGCCGATCATCTTATTTATCGCCATTCAGTTATGGCTTAGATCTCTAAATACAAAATGAACTAAAAATAACTTCATGTCGTAATAATAGACATGAACCTACGTCTTATTCTTGGTGATCAGCTCAATCTTTCAATATCCAGCCTTTCTGATATTGATAAAGACAATGATGTTATATTGATGTGTGAGGTTTGGGAAGAATCCACTTATGTTAGACATCACAAGAAAAAAATTGCCTTTCTCTTCTCAGCTATGCGCCATTTTGCAGAAGAGCTAAAGGACGCCGGCTATAACATTCATTATACAAAACTCAATGACTTAGATAATGCAGGCTCTTTCCATGGTGAGATAGAGCGCGCCGTTAAAGATCTAAAACCCAATAAAATTATTGTCACTGAACCATCAGAATATCGTGTCCTAGATGACATGAAACAGTGGGATTTTGGTGTGCCTGTTGAGATTAGACCTGATGATCGTTTTTTGTGCACACATGAAGAGTTTTCAGAATGGGCTAAAGATCGCAAACAACTGGTCATGGAATATTTTTACCGTCAGATGAGACGAAAATATAATATTCTCATGGACGGAGATAAGCCTGAAGGCGGTGAATGGAACTATGACAACCAAAACAGAAAACCGCCAAAAGAACAGCTCAGTATACCGGAAACTTACATATCAAAGCCTGATCATATAACACAAGATGTGATGCAACTCGTTGAAGAGACATTCTCTGATCATTTTGGAGATCTAGAGCCTTTCCACTTTGCTGTCACACGTGAACAGGCGTTACAGGCTCTAGAGCAATTTATAGAAGAGCGCCTCATTAATTTTGGAGACTATCAAGATGCTATGGTTCAAGGAGAGCCATGGATGTATCATTCCCATTTGAGTTTCTATATCAACTGTGGCCTGTTGCTCCCACTTGAATGTGTTCAAGCGGCGGAAAACGCGTATCATAACAAAAAGGCACCGCTCAATGCTGTGGAGGGCTTTATTCGTCAGATTATTGGGTGGCGTGAATATGTGCGCGGCATTTATTGGCTTAAAATGCCCAACTACGAAAAAGCAAATTTCTTAGACGCCCGACGTTCACTTCCAGATTTATTTTGGGGCGCTCCAACACAGATGAATTGTTTGAAACAATGCGTGTCTGAAACCAAAGAAAATGCTTATGCGCATCATATTCAACGCCTTATGGTCTTAGGCAACTTTTCACTGATTGCCGGTCTCCATCCAACTGAGGTCAATGAATGGTATATGATTGTTTATGCCGATGCCTATCAATGGGTAGAGTTACCAAATGTCACAGGGATGATTTTGTTTGCCGATGGTGGCGTATTAGGCTCTAAGCCCTATGCCGCGAGTGGCGCTTACATTAACAAAATGTCTGATTATTGTAAGAATTGCCGTTATAAAGTGAGCAAAAAAAATGGCTCAGATGCCTGTCCATTTAACTATTTATACTGGGATTTTATTATCCGCAATAAAGAGAAATTAAAAGACAACCACAGATTGAGAATGATTTATAACTCACTTTCTCGTATGACCGATGAAAAAATCAAAGCCATAAAATCTGATAGCCAAAGATTCTTTAAAGCTCTAGAGGCTGGTGACATTGTTTAAACTACCCAAATATGTAATGTCTGTGTTGTATATTGGCTAACCAAGGCTCGGTACTACTGGTTAGTGTATTGCCAACACTCAAAGCGACTTCCAAGACAGTGGCAAAGACTCTGATGAACTCATAACATTGATTATAAAACACTGCGAAGACAATGATCTTATTTTAGGTCTTAAAGCCACCCTTATTTCTAACTCTTTGTGCTGAGTTAATCTCGGCAACAAAATCGTGTAAAGGAGAAGTTCGACGACCTTGGACAGCTCATGCGGAGATCTTTGATATAGGCAAGATTTGACCTTCAATCATCATTCAAGAGGTAAAAAGGAGACCAAGATTCTTTACATGCAAGCCTTAAAAAACACCGGGATCTTGGGATAAGCCGTCTGGTTACAGTCAGGCATGGAGTAAGCACGTCGGCAGGAATGGAGTTGAAGCTTCTCACAGCCTGTCAAGGTTTGTGCGCCATATGCCCAGCCGCCTAATTAATTAATCTGGATAAATCAGTTTTTGTTAATCGCACTGGCAATTTTATAGCTTCAGATTTTGCTGATCAGTGTGTATGCATAAATGCAGTGAATAGAGTACAATCACATAGCTCGTTTAATTTCTCCATAGCTTCAACAGCTTTTTACTGCTAACATGTATTAAGATAGTATATTGAGAGAAAACTGTTTTTAATGAGCATGTTAAAAGAACTAAGAATAAAAACAAATGATATTCATGAACGACTACATGATCATCCAATGCTATCAATCCTGATCACTAAAAATCTTACATGCAATGATTACTTGTGGGTTTTATTTTCTTTTGAACGATTTTACGAAACATTAAATGATCAGATTGATTTTGAACTCATACAAGAAAAACTTTTCTTAATAAGACAAGATACTGATTTTCTTGGTTTTAATGACAATCCATTACCACAATGCACATACTTTAAAAGCAATTTCGATCCAAATCATACTCTAGGTGTTCAGTATGTGATTATCGGTTCCACTTTGGGTGGCTCTGTGATTTCAAAGAATATTGAAAAGCATCTGGGATTAAAACAGGGGAATGGAAATTCATATTTTGGATCAAGCCCAGATACAGCAAGGAAATACTGGAAAAATTATCAACTCACGTTAGAGAAAGAATGCACGAATATAAAAAATTGTAGTGAGGCAGCGTTGAATATTTTTGAAATTTTGGAAAAGTTGTTATGGGATGCTTACGGATTCAAAAAAAGAGAGGGATTGAAGTGACATTAAGCCAAGATGCAGAAGATAAAAAACTTTATGAGGAAGCACAAAAAAAATGTGCCGAAGAGAAGATTCATATCCCCGGATCAATACAGCCTTATGCTTGCCTCATCATTTTTGATGAACAAAAAAACATTCTTAAGTTTAGTGAAAATTTAGCTGAGATGGTTTCTTGCACGATTGAGGATATAACTTCAAAGAACTTGACAGATATATTGCATAAAAACTCCATTGAGGCTATAGATGCTCTTATTCAGAATGAAAACTATGGTGCAGATCTTATTATATCTATTGCGCTAAAAAATATGCCTGAGCAAACGCAGTTCGCTTTTTTGCACTCCATGAATGGATTATTTATCCTAGAAATCGAGCGTTCAAAGAATTATAGCTCAAATAACCTACAGTACAGAAAAAGTGAATTTTCTAAAAAACTTCTGAACGAAGATAAGCTATCAAACAAACAGCAATATCTTGTGGATTCGATTAGGGGTACAACAAAGCATGATCGGGTTCTTCTCTATGTGTTTGATGCGGATTGGAATGGAGAAGTTGTTGCGGAAAGCCGTATCGACAATTCTAAAACATATTTAGGACTTCACTTTCCAGCCAGTGATATTCCAAAACAAGCACGTGACTTGTACTATCAAAAACCTACACGATATATTCCAAATGTTGATTATCAGCCCCAAAAGATCATACCGGATGATTTGGATAAAAATGGCCATCCAATTGATCTCAGTGTGATCAATTCCAGAAGCATTTCACCGATCCATCAAAACTATATGAAGAATATGGGGATATCGGGCTCTATGTCATTTGCAGTTTTTAAGAATAATGAATTGCATGGCTTAGTCATCTGCCATAGTAAAACGACAAACTATATTGAGCCACATATACGTGAATCTGCTCATGATCTGGCTATACTGTATTCAGCACTTTTATCAGAATCAGATCTAGAGGCTAAAGAAGCTGCAGAAAATAGCAAACAAGAATGTATGACAAAATTAGCACATGCTATCAGAAATCCTGACGAAGAAGGTGAAGTCATTGAAAACCTTTTCTTAAAATTACTAGATTTTATGGGGGCAAGCGGAGTGATTCTCTCAATTGGCAAGACAGAATACGTCTTTGGTAATACCCCATCTGAGAATCGCATGAATGAGATTATTAAGGCACTAAAAGCTCATGATGAGAATAACATTTACACGTCTAATTCAATCGAAAATGATTTAGGAATTCAAACAGAGAAAGCAGATGGTATTTGTGGTGTTCTTGCCTTTCCATTGCCACAAAAAAGCCCGTCAGATTTTATTATCTGGTTTCGCAAAGAAGATATTTTTGAACGCAATTGGGCGGGAGAACCAGTCAAACAAATTCATAATCAGCAAGGCAATGTAAAGATCGTACCTCGTGAAAATTTTGAAGTGTGGAAACAAATATTTGAACGTCATTCTAAAGCATGGGGTCGTGAAGAAATTCAGCTTGCTCAAGAAATTGCTCATATTGCGTTAGCTATTACACAGCTTGTTTATGTGCAACAACAAAATCAGATTTTATTGTATTCTAATAAAGAACGACAAAAACTTGAGGCGCTGGGGCGGATGACAGGCAATATCAGCCATGAAATTAAAAATACCCTACAGCCTGTCAAACTGATGGCAGATATGCTCAAGGATTGGAAAAGTTTGAACGATGAGAATGTTGAAACATGTATCACAATATTAGGTGATAATATTGGTCTTGCCGATCATGTTATTCAGGACGTTCTAAGTTTTTCAAGAAAGTCTGAAAATATTTCAGAAAAAATAAGCGTCAATGTTTTAAAAGATGATGTGATTGGGTTTGTTAGAAATCTTGTCCATAGTCGGATTAATCTTGTTTTTAGGATTCAAGACGGCATACTAAAAAATCCGTGTGTTGAGATCAATATAAACAGTCTGCAC
>CAXRKA010000133.1:0-3792 GCA_964231155.1 Alphaproteobacteria bacterium
AAACTTTTAAGAAGTTTTTGCTAAGTTTGGAGCTTAAGCGTAAGCAGATTATTGCCGAACGTAACAAACAACGCACTCAAACGTCTCAACTTCGTGAAGACGTGCAAAATGTTGAAGAGCGTCTGAAAAGCCAATACCCAATGGTGAATGAAGCTGGCCTTGACCTTGAAAACCTAGTCAATGTTAACTCTGTTCAACTGGGCAAAGAGAATGTTGTGGGTGTTTATCTTCCAACATTTGAAAGCCAAGACATCACTCTAAAAGATTATGGCACACTGGCAACACCACACTGGTTGGATGCCTTAAGCCGCGACATGCAAAAAGCAACAGCTTTACGCTTTAAGATTAAAGTGGCTGAGATCCGCTTAGAAATGCTTGAAAAAGCTCTACAAAAAACAACACAACGTTTGAACCTTTTTGACAAAGTTTTGATTCCTGAGACAAAAGTCAACATCAAGAAAATCAAAATCTATCTTTCTGATTATGAGCGCGCCTCAGTGGTTCAAGCCAAAATTGCTAAGTCTAAAAACCAAGATAAGGAGGCTGTATAATGTCTATTGCTCAGCTGAAAAAAGTCACCTTGCTTGGCCTAAACGATAAGAAACTGGACGCCATTAAAGCGATACAAGCTTTAGGGGTTATGCATGTTATTCCATTGAGTGACAGTGAAGCTCAACTGCGTCGACGCCCACATAGCTACTATGATGCCGTCAAATATCTTTCAGATTGTCCTGAAAAACGTACACCTATTACAATTGCTGACAACTTTGATGCCGAAGATATGGTTGAACAAACTTTGGCGAACAAGTCTAATATTCGTGAAACAGGTAACCGCCGTGATAAAATACGCCGTTATATTCGTGAGCTTGAAACATGGGGTGACTTTGATTTCCCTTCAGAAGAAGAGCTTAATGGACGCAAACTGTACTTCTACAAGGTACCAGGATATAAGCGTAATAAAATTAAAGCGAAAAAAGGCTTTACCATACAAGAAGTTAAATCTGGTAATCGTAATGCCTATATCGTTGTGATTTCAAAAGAAGAGCCTACAAAAGCCATGATACCAGGCGATAAGATTGAACTGGGCCCAATGTCTTTAACTACAGCCAGAAGAGAATTTCAACGTCTCACAATTCAGCTTGAAGATCTTGAAGCAGAGCGTCATAGCCTGACACGTTATCTCCCTCTTCTTTTGCGTGATCTTCACAAAATTGAAGACCAAACAATCTACGAATATGTTTGTGATCGTACATTTGATGAAGATGCTTATTTTGCACTTCAAGGCTGGATCCCAGAAAATGATTTAGACGATGTCTCTGCTGTGGCTGAAGAATTTAATCTCGCTATAGTTCAAGAAAAACCATCAGCTGATGATAAACCACCAACCTATTTCCAAAACTCTGATACAACAGCACCTGGTGAAGACCTTGTGAAGTTTTATCAAATGCCTGCTTATAAAGCTTGGGATCCATCATCTGTTCTTTATTTCTCATTCGCCATTTTCTTTGCCATGATCATGTCTGATGCTGGTTATGCTTTGGCGATTGGTGCTCTGATGATGTTGTTCTGGCGCAAAATGTGTAAAAGTGAAGGCGGACAACGTTTCAGACGTATGGGTATGCTTTTGACCTTTACATCCTTTATTTATGGGATGCTGGTTGGAAGTTACTTTGGTGTAACGCCAAGTGGGGGACTGATTTCTGATATTCACATACTGGATGTGAATGACTTTGATATCATGATGAAAATCTCCATTATTGCTGGTGTGATTCATATTGTGCTGGCCAATGCCATTATGGCCTGGAATACACGTTATTCATTTAATGCTCTGTCCTATATTGGCTGGATCTTGGGTATTGTCGGTGCGACAACCTTATGGCTTGTCAGCCCTCAGTATATTCCAGGGCAGGTCATGATGGTTACAGCCGGTCTGTTGGTTCTGTTGTTTACAAGCCAACGCCCATTGAACTCATTTAAAAATATTGCTTTACGTTTCACTGATGGTCTTCTTGGCGTGACCAACGTCTCAAAGGCCTTTGGTGATATTTTATCATATATGCGTCTTTTCGCTCTTGGTCTGGCCTCTGCGTCATTGGCCGTTATGTTCAACCAATTGGCTGGACAGGTGAGCGAAAGCGTTGCCGGCATAGGAACATTCCTTGCCATTGCTGTATTGGTCCTAGGTCACTCACTTAACTTTACCCTAGCGATCATTGGTGGTGTAGTTCACGGACTACGCTTGAACCTTATTGAGTTTTTTAGCTGGAGTCTCACAGACGAAGGCTATGAATACAAACCGTTTCAATTAAAGGAGAAGAAACTGTGGAAAATCTAGCAAACTCTGAATTCGGACAACTGATTATTTTATCACTGGGCTGGGCCGGTCTATATGGCGCTCTAGCTTTCGGTGCTATCGGCTCTATGATGGGCTGTGCTATTGCAGGTAAAGCTGCATGTGGCGCTCTATTAGAAGCTGAAGGCGGTTACGGTAAGTTTATCGGTGTGTCTGCCCTACCTTCATCACAGGCTATTTATGGTGTTGTTATCACATTGACACTGAGCGGCATTGATATGAACTTGGCTTCTGCGCCTGGTATCTTTGCTGTTGGTATCCTTGCTGGTCTCGCACTTTGGATCTGTGCCGTACAACAGGGACAAGCCATCGCTGCTGCGATTAAAGTATCAAAAGCCAAGCCAGAAGTTTTCGGTCTATCCGTTGCTCCAGCTGGTATTGTTGAAGGTTTCGCTATCTTTGCGTTTATCTTTGCATTGATCGTTAGCGGTAACATCCCTTCATAACATCTCGAAAGGATCGACGATTATGGTTTTACCGAAAACAAAAACACAACCTGTATCATCTGGCGTTAAGGAGCTGATTGCTCAGCTCCGCAACGAAGGTGTACAAAAAGGCCAAACAGAAGCGGAAAAAATTGTCGCTGATGCTAACAAAGAAGCCGAGAAAATACTGGAAAAAGCACACAAAGAAGCTGATGCCTTTCACGCTAAGCGTAAGAAAGAAATTGCAAATCTTCAGTCTACTGCTGAAGAAGAGCTTCAAGTGCACTTCCGTGACGTGGTTCTTAAAATGCAGGAAGACTTAGTTGAGCAATTCACTGAGAAAATCCAGCGTTTGGTCACTGAGAAAACAACAAACGAAGATATGCTCGAGCAAATGATCATCGAAGCTGTTGGCAAGCAACGCTCAAAAGCGAAACTTGACGATGCTAAAGATGTTGAAGTTTTGCTTCCTGATGGCGTTATTGGTCTTGATTACCTACGTAAAAATCCAGACCGCGTTAAGGAAGGTCGACTATCTAAGATTGTTACAGCAACAACAGCGAACCTATTGCGCGACGGCGTAACATTCTCCGCTTCTAAAGATCTTCAAGCTGGCATTAAAGTCTTCTTGAAGAATGAAAAAGTTGAGATTGATATGTCACAAAAAGCACTTGCTGACATGCTTATGGAGCATCTACAGCCTCGCTTCCGCGCTATACTCGAGGGAGTTGTAAAGTAAAATGTACGCTTCAACCTCAGAAAAATCTGAACATTATTATACTCTGGTTGCTAGTCTGCCGGCCTTTAAAGCGCTGAATGATAATAAAGAGCTCCCATTGACAACCATTCATCTCGAGCGCCGCTTACGTCATCTGACACCTGCTGATGCTCAGTTGATTAAAACGATTGTCGATGTTCTCTTTAAAGCCACATATGATGATAATCAGAGCTTCTTGAAAGAGACTGAAGCGCTTCTAACAAACTTGAAGTCCAGAGACGATCAACGCCTTTATG
>CAXRKA010000134.1:0-12314 GCA_964231155.1 Alphaproteobacteria bacterium
TCACCTAACGGGCTGTCTTCCTCATCGCCTATCGGAGTTTCCAAGCTAATAGGCTCTTTCTCGATTTTCAGAACCTTGCGGACCTTATCGAGAGGCATAGACAGCTTTTCGGCTAGTTCTTCAGGTGTCGGTTCACGCCCAATTTCATGCAGCATATGTCGGGAAGTGCGAACTAGTTTGTTAATGGTTTCAATCATATGCACCGGTATCCGAATGGTGCGAGCCTGATCGGCAATAGACCTTGTTATTGCCTGACGAATCCACCAAGTCGCATAGGTGGAAAATTTATAACCACGGCGATATTCAAACTTATCCACGGCTTTCATAAGACCAATGTTACCCTCTTGAATAAGATCAAGGAACTGGAGACCACGATTTGTATATTTTTTAGCGATAGAAATCACAAGACGCAAGTTGGCTTCCACCATTTCAGACTTGGCTCTGGCTGCCTCTTTTTCACCTTTACGGATCATGTCAACAATACGACGAAATTCTTTGGTGTGAAGCCCGCTTTCACTTGATATATCAGCAATATCATCACGAATCTTTTCAATATCATTTTTATAATCTGTTGCAAATTTTTTCCATTTTGCATCTTTCTTGGACCTGGATTTGAGCCAAGTGCTATCCAGTTCAGCGCCATAATAACTACTCATAAAGTCTTTGCGATCAATCTTTGAATTCACAGCCAAACGCATTAATTGGCCTTCAAAACCTGTGAGTTTCTTGGATAAATCATAATGACTGCTGATGAGCTCTTCTACACGGTCGGCGTTTAAATGAACCTCACTCATGATATCAACAAGCTTTGTTTTATACTTATTGAATTTTTTTTCTAACTTTTCATCAATTTTTTTCCCTTCAGCAATGAGCTCAAGGCGCTCAAGCTGAGCGGCATGCATTTTGTCATAGATCTTGCTGATCTCTGCGAATGTTTCTAGAACTTGAGGTGTCAATTCTACTTCCATGGCGGACATGGACATATTAGAGCGCTCATCGTCTTCTTCATCCTCTTCGCCTTGGTTTTCTAGGTTGTTGTTGGATGCATTGACCTCTTCCTCGTTCTCTGTCTCTTCATCTTCGATTTCATCAGATTCGGATTCGATATCATCAAAGGTTTCATCCAAATCAATCACATCACGCAATTGCATACGGCCATCTTGAAGGGCATCATGCCAGCTAATGATCGCTTGAATAGCCATTGGACTTTCACAAATCCCGCTAATCATTGTCTCTTTACCGGCCTCTATACGCTTCGCAATGGCCACCTCACCCTCACGAGAAAGAAGATAAACTGATCCCATTTCTTTGAGGTACATACGGACAGGGTCATCACGGCGGCCAACGTTTTTCTTACCAACGTTACCACCAATAACATCAAACTTGCCTTTGTCTTCATCAAGCTCAAGGTCTGCGTCTGGATCTTCATCATCGCCTTCCGTTAGGCTGATGCCCATTTCTGAAAGCTGAGACATAATATCTTCGATTTGTTCAGATGTGTAATGATCGTCCGGCAGTGTACGGTTGAGCTCATCATAAGTGATGAAACCACGTTCTTTCCCTTTTTTGATCATTTTTTGTACAGAAAGCTCAAGCTTCTCCTTCATTACGGAGCCTGATTCTTGTACATCATCTTCAATATTATCGTCTGTCGTGTTCTTAGTCATTCGCTAGATATCCTGTGGATCTTATAATTATTCTATTCTGAGTCGTCAGCGTTAAGATGTTTCTTGAGTGAAGAAAGACGCTCATAGTTTTCGTTTGTAAAGTTTTGAGATAACGTATTTTTGTAATTCATGACATCATTTTTTATATTGTCTCTATTAATAAGATCTATAACGTTTTCTATACCTTTCAAGGCCTTATTAACATCGGCATCTGGTTTTGCAAAATGTGCATGCGTATAAATATGCTGCCCTAACAAGTTGGATAAAATAGACTCAAAACCTTCGTTGATCAAGTGCTCTCTTACATTTTCTGCATTTTTGCCATTCGTTTCTGTATCATAGGCATATGCGATCAAGGCATCTCTAAGTTCAGCCATTGAAACATCTTGAAATTCAAGGCGATTGAGCATATCCGAGAATTCATCAAGGAGTGTTGGGTGGTTAACCAATGTGGCGAGAATAATTTGCTTACGGGTCTCATCCTTTGATCGTGTCACGGGGGTAACTTTCATAGATGGCTTTTGAGGCCCTGTATTCGATTTCCTGTAGGGTTTGTTTTGCTTTCCGTACTGAGATGAACGCTGTTTCTTGACGGCATCATAAAACTTAGACATGAGTTCACTGTAATAAAGCTGCCTTACATCATTGTCTTGTATGCGATTGGCTGACTGTGAAATACCAGCTTTAAGTCCAGCTTGTGTTTCTGGTGTATCAAACTTTTGTTCATTGGCATGTTTTAGCCAGACCATATTCACAGCGGATTCTGCGCTACTGAGAACGGCATCCATGGCGCTGCGTCCTTTATCTATCAATATACTATCTGGGTCTTGTCCATCTGGGACAAAAGCAAAGCGTAGAGAGCATCCTGGGCGAAAATGAGGCAAAGCACGATCCAATGCTCTAAAGGCTGCTCCACGGCCTGCATTATCGCCGTCAAAGCATAAGATCGGTGTTTGAGATCCCTGCTCCATCAAACGATTCCAGATCAGTTGAATTTGATGTTCGGTCACAGCTGTCCCCAAGGGTGCAACAGCACCGGCATAGCCATGTTGATGCAATGCAATAACATCTGTATAGCCTTCAACCATTACAATTGGTTCATTGACACGATGGGCTTTCATAGCGCGCGACATGTTATAAAGAAGCTTACCCTTACTAAAAAAATCATGGTCAGGTGAATTCAGATATTTGGGCGGCTTATCTTGTGGCGGACGTGCATAAGCTTCATCCATGTGACGCCCTCCAAAGGCGATCACACGCCCACGTAAATCCGTGACAGGGAATATAAGGCGCCCGCGGAAGAAAGAGTATGGCTCTTTACCAGCTTTGTTAGATGGCTTTAAAAGTCCAACATCAATCGCATCTTGCGGATCAAAGTTTTTTTGAATAATAAACTCCCTGAATGCATCCCAATCATTTGGGGCATAGCCCAGCCTAAAAAGTTCAACCGATGGCTTCGTAATGCCACGGCGTTTCAAGTACTGTATAACAAAGGTATTTTCTGGTTTGTAGAGTTGCTCTTGAAACCATTGACAGGCCAATTCAATAAGCTCTAATAGCTTTTCTTTGCGATCATATTTTTGCTTCTGCTCAGGTGATGGCTTGGGAACAGACAGTCCTATTTCTGATGCAAGTTGCTCAACAGCTTCCATAAAGGGAAGATTGTTGTATTTCATCATAAAGCCGTAGATGTCTCCGTGAGCGCCACAACCAAAACAGTGATAGAATTGCTTTTGGTCATTCACGTAAAATGAGGGTGTATTTTCCTTATGAAATGGGCAGCACGCCTTGTATTCACGCCCAGCATTTTCGAGCGGCACATACTTGCGCACGACATCTGAGAGTAGGATACGATCCTTAACATCATCGAGGAAACGTTTATCGACCATAAAGTGTGTCTACCATTAAATTGCTGGACAATGCCAGTGACATTACTATAAACTCTAAGGTAATCCAAATATCTTTCAACAAAATTTTAGCCGTTTTTATAGGGATGAATGGCTCTCAATACGATTTCAATGATTAAATGAGGTAAAACGATGGATAAGATACCGATTACACCACAAGGATTTACAGATTTACAGGATGAGTTGAAAAACTTAAAAGAGGTTGAGCGTCCAGCGATTATTGACGCTATTGCAACAGCAAGAGATCATGGTGACCTTAAAGAAAATGCTGAATACCACTCTGCCAGAGAAAAACAAGGCTTTATTGAGGGCCGCATTCAAGAGTTGGAAGCCATCAAGTCTTTGGCAAATGTCATTGATTACAAAGATTTCTCAGGTGATACAGTGAAGTTTGGCGCCAGTATCCTTATCTATGATGAAGACACTGACGAAGAGATCAATTATCAGATTGTTGGTGATTATGAAGCCGACATTGAAAAGAACCTTTTGTCCCTTAAAGCCCCTATTTCACGCGGCCTTATTGGTAAATCCGTCGGTGATGTTGTGAAGGTCCAAACGCCAGGTGGTATGAAATCTTATGAAATTCTTGAGGTGGATTACAACTGATGTCTGATCCAGCACAGTGGTTTGGCTTTAAACCTGTTCAATCAGAAGATAAAGAGCATCTGGTCAAAGATGTATTTTCATCTGTAGCTGAGAGCTATGACACAATGAATGATGCTATGTCATTTGGCATCCATCGGCTATGGAAGAGACGTCTTATTCGAGATATTGGCCCACGCGCAAACAAAGATTATCTTGATGTTGCTGGCGGCACGGGCGATATTGCGTTTAAAATACTAGAAGCCACCGAGCAAAAAGCCAATGTCACAGTCTGTGATATTAATCCTGAAATGCTGAAGGTTGGTCAAAATCGTGCTTTTGATCGTGGTCTATACAATCTTGAGAATTTAAACTGGGTCGAAGGCAATGCAGAAACACTGCCCTTTGATGATAATATTTTTGATGTCTATACAATCTCATTTGGGCTTCGTAACGTGACACATATCAATAACGCTCTGGCAGAAGCCTACCGTGTTCTCAAACCTGGTGGTCGTTTTTATTGTTTGGAATTTTCTAAAATGAAAGTGCCCGGTATCAGAAAACTCTATGATCTCTATTCATTCAATGTCATCCCTCGCCTTGGCCAACAGATTGCCAATGACCGTGAAAGTTACCAATATTTAGTTGAAAGTATTCGTCAATTTCCTTCACAAAAACAGTTGGAGTTGCGTTTACGGCAAGTGGGCTTTAAACGTGTCACACATTCTAATTTATCAGGCGGTATTTCTGCAATCCATAAAGCTGTCAAAATATAATTTTTTGCTTTCAAAACGCAAGTGTTTCGCCCATAAATAGAAGAACACATAATGCAGAGGATTCTTGTACAATGTCAGTACTACATATTAAAACATTGCCCCATTTTGATGGCTTGCCTTTACCTGAATATAAAACAGACGATGCAGCGGGTTTTGATCTTTGTGCTGCTGTTGAAGGCACTTTAACACTAGCGCCTGGTAAATATAAGCTTGTTAAAACAGGCCTCAGCGTTGCTATTCCTAAGGGACATGAAATGCAAATTCGTCCACGATCCGGTCTTGCGTTTAAGAATGGTATCACGATCCTCAACTCTCCGGGCACAATTGACGCGGATTACCGTGGAGAAATTGGCATCTTGCTAATGAACTGTGGACAAGAATCCTTTGAGATCACACGTGGTATGCGTATCGCTCAGGCTGTGATTGCGAAGTATGAACACGTTCAAATGGAACTTGTGACTGATTTAGACGCAACAGACCGTGGTCAAGGTGGCTTTGGATCAACGGGAACAAATGGATAGTTGATTGATGTCTCCCCTAACCACCTACTCCCTTGGACTTCTTGTTGTTTATATTTTGGCCATTATTGGCCTAACATGGAATGCAAGAAACAAAGAGGATTATCAAGGATATATTATTGGTAACCGTTCTCTTGGGTTCTTTACAACTACTTGCTCAATGTTGGCTGGGCAGTTTAATGGTGGTGGTGTGTTTCTAATATTTACGTTTGGGCTTTTATTTGGATTTGGCCTGATGTGGTTTTCATTAGGTTTTGTTATCGCTTACATCATAATGGCTATTTTTGCTCGCCATGTTTATGAAGAAGGTTTGAAACATAAGGACATTAATGTTCCCGATATCATTCATCGCCGTATAGGCCGTTTAAGTCTCAGATTTTCAAGCTTTGTCATTATTACTAAGGCATTACTATTTGGGAGTGCACAATTACTTATTGCAGGATCAGTCATTGCGATAATTTTAGGATTATCCAAAACATCGGGCATTTGGCTTACGGCAATCGTGATTGCTTCTTATGTCTCAATTGGAGGCTACTTAACCGTTGCAAAGACAGATGTTCTTCAGTGGTGCTTTATGTTTCTAACAGCAGCCAGCGTTGTCTATTTTTTACCATTTCCGCCGTCTACAGAAATTATCAATGATATATCCAACACGCCTCTCAGTTTTAAAATTGGTTTAGCACTTTTCAGTATGACATTGATGTTAAGTAATGCTGATCCATGGCAACGTATTCAGTCTAGCCAATCAACTCGAGTTGCAAGACTGAGTCTTATCACAGCAAGCTTAATCTTTGTTCTTTTTGTTTTCTTGTCTATGTTCTTCGTGCGCTACTTCGGGCAAAGTTATGGCTCAGATATCAACTTTTTTGATTTATTTAAACAAGGAAATATCCCTCCTATTGTTTTAGCTATTTTAGGCGTGTTCACCTTGACGGCTGTGATGTCAACAATTGATACTCAGGTGCAATTGATGACATCAACATTAACCAAGAATATTTTAAAAATTGATATGGTTGAAAGGCATGACCAATTTATACAGAAATCACGTTTAGCAACGTTCTCAGGAGAGTCAACTGAGTTCATTCTTAAAGCCTTCTCATTTGCCTATATATTGGCTCCTGTTATGATGATCGCGATGATTTGGGGTAAAGCCAGCGACCGCTATAAGGATTTCATTTGTTTTGTTGGCCTGTCCCTTGGTTTGATTGTTTATATCTATATGTTCTTTAATGGGCATTTCAGTCAAATCATCAACAATGTTATCCCCGCCGCTATCTGTCTCTTGTTTATCTTTGTGGTACTGAGTGTGCGTAATCTGAAACATAAAATCATTGGTCAATAGAAACATGGCTGAACCATTGAAAGAGACAAATATAACCAATCTGCCCAATAATGAAGCTGTGGCTTCCGTTTTTGATCAAGGCGATACGTTTCGTGAACAGCTTACCCCTATGATGAAACAATACTGGGATATTAAACAAAAGCACCGTGACATTCTTGTTTTTTATCGTATGGGTGACTTCTATGAAATGTTTTTTGATGATGCTGTAAAAGCATCTGAGATCCTTGATATTGCTCTTACAAAACGTGGAACGGTACAAGATGAAGATATCCCTATGTGTGGCGTGCCGTACCATTCGTGTCAAACTTATATGTCAAAACTCATACGGTCGGGCTTTAAAGTCGCAATATGTGAACAAGTTGAAACGCCAGAACAAGCCAAGCAGCGTGGTGGCTCAGGCACTTTGGTTAAACGTGCAGTAACTCGTATTGTTACATCTGGGACACTCACAGAAGACAATTTACTCTCCGCACGCCGTAACAACTATTTGTGTAGTATTGCCTTTTCTAAGGGCGATTGTTCTATTGCCTGGGTCGATGTTTCGACGGGTAATATGCAAGTCCAAACGTCGGATAAATCTAATATTATTTCAGCCTTACAACGCCTCAATCCCAGTGAAGTGATTACACCACAAACGCAAGCATCTTGGGTTAGAGACATGAGTGGATTTGAGTTTGAAGTTTTAACACCTATGCCAGACTCACGTTTTGATCCTAAGAATAGCCTTGAGCGCATTAAAGAGACTTATAAAGTCAAAGCTATAGATCATATGGGCGCAATGACAGACTCAGATATTGGTGCCTTGGGCGTTTTGATTGACTACATTGGCTTGACACAAAAAGGTAAGATGCCGCGCCTCAGCATGCCACAAAAGACAACGGATAATGGTTTGATGGTGATTGATCAAGCCACACATCGCAATTTAGAGCTGACTTCTACACTACGAAATGAGCGCAAGGGTAGTCTCCTTGATACCATAGATCGTTGTGTGACAGCTCAGGGCGCACGTGAGCTATCTAATCGTCTGGCTTCACCATTGACCGATGATCAAAAGATCAATACACGCCTAGATCAGGTGAATTGGTTCTATGATCGTCCCCAAGCTTTAAAGACAAGTCTAGAAATTCTTAGGCAATGCCCAGATTTAGAGCGTGCGCTATCACGTTTATCTTTAGGGCGTGCAGGCCCCAGAGATATGAAGATGATCATGGTGGGCTGCGAGCATGCTCTTTCTCTTAAAAATATGCTTCATGCAGTCATTGATGATAATAAGAATTTAGATACACACACGCCAGATGCGCTTCTTTCTGATATCAAAAGTCTCTCAACACCAGATATTCAAGAGCTAATTGATGAATTAAATCTGGCGTTAAAAGATGATGTTCCGTTTTTAGCGCGTGATGGTGGGTTTATCCGTAATGGCTATTCATCAGCATTAGATGAGTTTGTCTCCTTACGTGACGGTAGTAAGCGCATTATTGCTTCATTACAGAAAGATTATATAGAGAAAGCAACTCTTCCTTCTTTAAAAATAAAATATAACAAAGTCTTAGGTTATTTTATTGAAGTAACTTCAAAATATGCAGATCAGGCTTATAATTATTATGAGGGTGATAATCCAGATAATAAATTCTTTATTCATCGCCAAACATTGGCTAATTGTATGCGTTTTACAACACCTGAACTTACAAACTTAGCCAAAAAAATAGCTGAATCTGATTTTCGTGCGGTAGCTACTGAATTGGAAATTTTTGAAAGCTTAACAGAAAAAATTATGCAATGTGCAGACAGTATTTCTCAGCTTTCTCGATCTATTGCACGTATTGATTGCCACTCTGCTCTCGCGGGGCTAGCACAAGACAATCACTATGTGCGCCCTACTGTTGATAATTCACTGACATTTGATATTAAAGCTGGGCGCCACCCGGTGGTTGAGCAAGCGCTAAAAAAGCAAAATGATGATAAAGAGTTCATCTCTAATAACTGCACATTCTCTGAAGGCCAACGTTTATGGTTACTTACTGGGCCTAACATGTCAGGTAAATCCACATTTCTGCGTCAAAATGCCTTAATCGCTGTAATGGCTCAAATTGGGAGCTTTGTACCAGCAATGGAAGCGCATATTGGTATTATTGATCGATTGTTTAGCCGTGTGGGTGCGGCTGATGATCTGGCACGCGGCCGCTCTACATTTATGGTAGAAATGGTTGAAACAGCAACTATCCTCAATCAAGCGACAAAACACTCTCTGGTTATTCTTGATGAAATTGGGCGTGGTACAGCCACATTTGATGGTTTATCCATTGCTTGGGGTACAATTGAGCATTTACATGATATCAATGGCTCTAGGGGCTTATTTGCTACTCATTATCATGAATTGACAGTACTGTCCGAACACCTCAGGGAACTCGAATGTTATTCTGTGGCGATCAGAGAATGGAAAAATGATATTGTTTTTCTACACCAAGTGGTTCAAGGCTCTGCTGATCACTCCTATGGTATCCATGTGGCACGCTTAGCAGGCTTACCCAAAGTGGTCATCAAACGTGCACAAGACATTCTTCAACGCATTAGAAAAGGAGAAGTTGGTCAAAATGTTTCTGTAATGGCTGATCATCTTCCTCTCTTCGACACATTACAGGCTCAGATTGACCCTACAGAACAGATAACAGAGAATCAGCGCGCTATTATTAACCGTATAGAGACGTTAGATCCTGACCACCTCACGCCATCCGTAGCATTAGATATTCTTTATGAATTAAAGAAAAAGAGTTAGAGCTTTGGTGACGGTGTTGCATTACGCGATTGCTTTTTAATCCAGCGCAGATCACCCATATCTCGACCAAGAATATGAACTTCATTTGTACTCAAATCCATAAAGACACGGAAGCCGCCTTTACTAGGTAAGTCATTACCATTTTCAAGAAATGTACTAACAAACTCAGCACTTTCTCTATATTCGCCTTATAAGCGCCATGAAACGTCATAACAATGTTATCATAGGTAATCAAACCTAAATCCAAACACATATGTTAAATATGACTACCGATTTCTTTGGTATAATTAATTTTTTTGAGGTCAGAAGTTAAACAATTCTCAAAGAAAGACAGAACGTCTTCCACTTCAATAGCTTTATCATTACCAAACGTTGAGATGCGTGCAGCACCCTCAATTGTCTCATTTCTAGCAAGTCCACCGTGAGGAACTTGTTTCCAATTTATTGTTTCAAAAATATGATCTGTCATACCTGTCTCAATATTTCTATATTATTTTAATTCTTTTTGGGAATACAACCCTCCAATAATATATATCAAAAAAATGTAATTATTTAATTCTACGATCAAGATGCGAATATCCACCGTCAACGAATATATGCTGGCCTGTAATGTGAGATGCTTTATCTGAAAGTAGAAACGTAACCATATTGGCAATTTCCTGGGGAGTTGTCATTCTCTTGTCAAGTGGAATACTGTCTTCAATCTTTTTGAGTTCTAACTCTGGATTAGGCATTGTATTGAGCCAATCATTGTACATTGGCGTCATAACTTCTGCGGGGATAACAGCGTTAACCCTAATTTTATAAGCCAACAACTCAACAGCCCACTCTCTAGTTAATCCTAGCTGTGCAGCTTTTGCCGCAACATAAGCTGATGTCCCGCCCTGCCCAGTGACAGCGGTTTTAGAAGAGATATTGACTATCGCACTTGAAGATTGCTTCTTGAGCATTGGTAAGCACAAATGGGCAAGATGGTAGTAATGATTAAGGTTATTCTTAAGTGAGTTCTCAAAAGCTTCAAGTGAGCCTTCTTCTAGGCCAATGCCATCATTACGACCAGCATTATTCACTAAACCATACAATTCAGATGTTATATCTTTAATTTTATCAACTGCTGCTTTACAGCCCTCGGCGTTTGATAGGTCAGCATAAATGTAATGAGCGTTATCCAGATCAGAACATAGTTCTTCAGCTGCTTTTTCATTTTTATCAACAATGATGGTGACTGCATTCTCTTTATTTAGACATCGAACTATGGCTTCTCCGATACCACTTGCACCACCAGAAACAACAATAAATTTTTTATCTAAATTAAGGTTCATAACATAAAAATAGCATAAAAATGGCGACTCCGGTAGGATTCGAACCTACAACCGTCTGCTTAGAAGGCAGATGCTCTATCCAATTGAGCTACGGAGCCATATTTTATCTGTATGCAATGAATAAACATGATTTTTTAAACTGTTTCAAGCTATTTGATCAGGCGTTTTGCTGGGAATGAGACCGTAACAGTTGTTCCCTCATCCACTTTTGATTGAATATCCAGAACACCATCGTTACCCTCAACCAATTTCTTTGTCAGTGGCAATCCAAGACCTGTCCCTTCAAATTTACGTGCCAGTGTACTATCAACTTGGCCAAAAGCTTCCATGGCTTTGGGAAGATCTTCTTCGGACATACCAATACCAGTGTCTTCAACAGCTATGTGCATCCCCTTTTTATCAGCAAACGCTCTAAGTGTGACAATACCCTCTTCAGGTGTAAATTTCACGGCATTGGAAAGAAGATTGAGGAAGATTTGTTTTGCACGTGTTCCATCAATAAGAAGTTGTGGCAAATCATCTGGAATATCAACTTTAAGCGTTAGATTTGCCTTCTGAGCACGTGGTGTAATAATTTTGAGGCTTTCTTGAAGCACAAGAGCAATATCTGTATTTTCATCCATTTGCTGAAGCAGACCCTCTTCAGCTTTAGATAGATCAAGAATATCGTTGATCAGTTCAAGCAAATGAAGACCTGAGCGGTGAATATCACCAATATATTCATTATATTTCTCACTGTCAGGGGGGCCAATCAAGCCATCTTTGATGAGTTCTGAGAAACCAATAATGGCATTCAGTGGTGTACGCAATTCATGCGAGATATTAGCAAGAAACGTTGACTTACCTTTACTTGCCGCCTCCGCCTGCTCTTTTGCCTCACGCAGAACGCGCTCATTTTCGCGCAACTCTGTAATATCAACGTAAAATGAAGCCATACCACCATCACGTGTCCTGTGCTCAACCGCCATGTAGATATGACCATTTATGTTGGATTCTGACATAGATTTACTTTTTGTTTTACGACGGCTTTCAACGCGCTCTTCAATATAGCTCTCCCAACGTTCTTTTGGCAGATCGCTGAGGCCAGTAGAGAAATGTACATGCTGCATTTCTCTAAAGCTTATACCAGGGGATATTTTGTTCTGTGCATCTCCAAAGAATGTGTCTTTGAAACGCTGATTACAAACAACAAGTTTTTCATTTTCATCATAAAGAACAAAGGCCTCAGGAGAAGATTCAATTGCTTCAATCAACCATCGCTCTGTTTGCGACGCACGCTCAATCGCTTCAATCATATCAGTAACATCAGAACCTGTTCCACGATAACCTTTAAACTGACCATCGATGTCGAATATTGGACGTCCTGAAACTTTGATAACTTTACTTTCTTTAGTTCCCACAACACTAATTGTCACATCACGGAA
>CAXRKA010000135.1:0-7712 GCA_964231155.1 Alphaproteobacteria bacterium
TGAAAGGTTGAGCTCCCAGCAAATAGCAGGCCACAAACATGTAGCCACCGTGCGTGCATTATATGCAAGCAAACCCGTTCGTCAATAAAAGAATCGCCTATTTTTGGTGTTTTTGAAGGATTCGATCAAATTCTTCTGAAACTTCAGCAATATTGCCCATTCCGTCGACATGAACGAGCATATTTTTCTGCTGATAATGGGGGATAATTGGCTCTGTTTGCTCTTTATAGACATTCAAACGATTTTCAAAGACCTCAATCGTGTCGTCAGAGCGGACATTTTCGCCACTTTCTGCGATTCGCGCTTTTAAACGCTCAATCAGTACAGCTTCATCAACATCCATCTTAATAACGGCGTCCAAATCTTTCTTCTTATGTGCCAACATTTCATCCAATCCAACGGCCTGAGCCACTGTGCGTGGGAAACCATCGAGAATAAATCCGTTTTTACAATCATCTTGATCAATACGATCTGAGATCATTTTAATCATCAAAGCATCTGGTGCCAATTCACCCGCATCATAAAGCGCTTTAATGGCATTCCCCGTCTCAGTACCTGCTGCCATTTCTGCACGCAGCATATCACCTGTAGACAGTTGCTTGAGGCTATATTTCTCCTCTAAGCGTTTGGCTTGTGTGCCTTTACCTGCACCAGGGGGCCCTAAGATAATAAGATGAATACTCATCGGCGGCGTCCTCGCCCTTCACGTGTTGCACCACGCAGCTTTGTCTTTTTGATCAAACCTTCGTACTGATGTGCAATCAAGTGAGAGTGAATCTGTGCCACTGTATCCATTGTCACAGAGACCACAATCAGCAAGCTGGTTCCACCAAAGTAAAATGGCAAAGAATACTTGACCATCAAGAACTCAGGAAGAAGACAGACAAAAACCAAGTATAAAGCACCGACCGCTGTAATACGTGTCAGCACAAAATCAAGATATTCTGCTGTTTTTTGACCGGGGCGAATACCGGGGATAAATCCGCCGTTACGGCGCAAGTTATCCGACGTGTCTTCTGGATTAAACACAATAGCTGTGTAGAAGAATGCAAAGAAGGCCACTAAGGCACCATAAAGAATCATATATAACGGTTCACCATGCTGAACATACCGACTGATCTGCGCCAAAATGCCTTCTGAATCACCTGCACCTGCAAAGCCAGCAATGGTCAACGGCAAAAGCAAAAGTGAAGAGGCAAAAATTGGGGGAATAACACCTGATGTATTCAGCTTCAACGGAAGATAGCTGCTCTCGCCACCGAACATACGATTGCCCTGCTGACGCTTGGGATATTGAACAACCACACGGCGATTGGCGCGCTCCATAAAGACAATAAATGTGATCACAGCTATTGCGATGAATAAAACACCAACAATCACAGCTGTTGATAAACTTCCAACACGACCAAGCTCTAATGTTTGGACAAGGGCACGTGGCAATTCAGCCACAATCCCTGCAAAAATGATCAAGGAAATACCATTGCCAACACCACGCGCCGTAATTTGTTCGCCCAACCACATCAAGAAAATTGTACCACCCACAAGTGTGATTACAGCTGTCAAACGGAAGAAAAGACCTGGATCAATCACAGCAGACACACCGCCAGAACCTTGCATGCTCTCAATACCAACGGCAATACCGTAAGATTGAACTGTCGCCAATAGAACAGTCAGATAACGTGTATATTGGTTGATCTTTTTACGGCCCTGCTCACCTTCTTTTTTAAGCTGCTCAACAGAAGGGACAATTGCGGTCATCAACTGCATGATAATGGCTGCAGAGATATACGGCATAATGTTAAGAGCAAAGATCGTCATACGACCCAAGGCACCACCCGCAAACATATTAAACATGCCAAGGATACCACCGGCTTGCTGATTGAAGATATCCTTCAGGATAACAGGATCAATCCCAGGCAAGGGAATATATGTTCCTAACCGATAAATAATTAACGCGCCCAATGTAAATAAAAGGCGGTTCTTCAAATCTTTGGCTTTACCAATTGCACCGAAGTTAAAGTTGGACGCCAGTTGTTCTGCTGCAGAGACCATTTTCTATACTCTTATTGTTTTTTTGAAAGTCAATATTGCGGATGAAACCTAGCAAAGTCAACCGGGTGAGTCTAATGGAATATTTCTTCAAGCTAGAAAGGTTATTATATGCTAAACTGAAAAACTTTGGCGGAGGGTTCTTGTCAATTTAGCTAAACCTGTTTTGAGTTTTTCCGGATCATGTTGTAATTTTTCTCCGAATTTGAATCGTGATTTTATCAGAGTAGGCGCAATAAGTTTTTTGTGCGAATTTTGCTTTTGCTGAGGATCAGACTCTATTTCTGTAGAATTCTCGAAGCGAATACCTTGAGACTCTAGATCACTAAGTAAGAGAGCACTCAGTAAGTTGAGATTGCTTTTGAATGCATCTACTGTCTTTATTGTGTCAGGAATAAATTTCTCGATGGGTCCACTGAGGACAAGAGGATTTGTATCTGCCTCAAGGTTGCATATGTGACATGTACGAAAGACATCGGTATAACGTATATCAAAAATCTCGGGCAGGCCAGTCAGCGTGTCTGGAAACAGCATGCGAACATAATACTGATCTTCATCTACATCATCCTCATAAGATATACCCACTGTGACGTCATAGTTGTCTTTCATAAAGGCCTTGAGAATATCCGCCTTTTGCTCAGCAAGCTCCAAACGCCTATCCCATAAATCCACACAGGTTTTATCACGCACATCTTTTTGATGACGCAAAAAGCAGTTAAATGTCTCTGGATTAATATCTGTCAGACCAGCGTAGATATATATCTTGGACACTTCTGATCTCTCATGTGCTGTTGTAAAACGAATATAAGGCAAAACCTCTTCAGCATTTATACCAACCTTTGCCAAGTTATCACAAAAAACCTCATGTAGGTCTTCAGCTTTATAGCGAGCATTCAGATTATAAACCCAATGACCCGATAACCAGCTTTTTTTACCATCATTCTTAATCTGTGTATGATCAGATGCATCATCAAAAACAGAACGCGCCTTTTTAATTGGCTCTAATCCTGATTCAGGATAGTCTTTATATGGATCAACAATTTCAGAATTTTTAGGCGGCTCTACTGCTTGAAGATCTTGGCTCATATCCCCCTCTTGAGTCTTCTGGACATTGCCATGAGGCTGCTTTGAAACATCAAGTCCTTCTATAAAATCACCATTTACAATCGAATGAAGCTGTTTTTTTCTATTTATAATTTTTTGAAGGCTCTCATAACTTTCTTCTTTAAGCGTAAGAGACTTAACACACTCAATAGCATCCTTATCCTGTTCTTTGCTACGTTCTAAAATAATTGTCCATGCCAAATCAATAAAGTCTATATAGTCTGGATATTTGAGAAGATCTTGGTTCCATAGGTCTTCTCTATCTAAGATCTTCATAGTCAAATCCAAAAGAGCGTCCCCTTCAAAGTCTCGAAATAGCTGAATGATGTTGTCTTCAACATTCGTGAAAACTTCGGCATACTCCGCGTTGTTTTCTCCTCGAGATCTAGCAAATTCATCATAGATAAACTTTTCGCTTAGGATATGCATTGATTTTAGATGTCCTGCCTTTGAATGTTTGATCAGATGATCAACCATTTTTTTCCAACCGGGCGACAAGGTAGCATCTCTTCTTTTCCAATTAACAGTATGTATAAAAATATGCAGAAAATCATCCGTAGGCTCAATATTGTCTTCTATGCACCCATCAACATATCTCTCAAAAATCATCATATGAAGCTTGTAATAACGGTCTTTGAAATCCTCATTGCTTAGGATATCCACTGTTTTTAAATCTCCTGCCTTTGTCAGATGATCAAGCATTTTGTTCCAACCGCGCGGCATATTACCATCTCTTCTTTTCCAATTATCAGTATATTGAAAAAAATGCAAAGCATCATACGTAGGCTCAATATTGTCTTCTATGCACCCATCAACATATCTCTCAAAAATCATCATATGAAGCTTGTAATAACGGTCTTTGAAATCCTCACTCAATTCCTCAGAATCAAAATAGGCCGAGCTCCTTCGCAAATAATAGGCTAAATCATTGAAAAAATCATTTGTCTCTATATTTGGATTTGCTTTATCATAAAAGCTTACCATAAACTCTAATAAATTTATTAGAGTTGTCAAAAAAGGAGGCTTCTGAATATTTTTGCTAAAAACCGACTTACACCTTAGCTCAATAGCACTTTGAAATGCCTTTTTCTGACCTTGTTTAGCCTGATCAAGAAGACTATAAAAGGCAGTTAAGGTCAAATCTTGGATATATTCACTGTCTGGATTTCTTTTGTGAAAATAACTATCAAAAACGCCAACAAACTGTTTTGGATCATTGGACAGCTTGGAGATTGATGCGCGCGTCAACTCAGACGCTGTATTCTGAATAAAGTCTTTGAATTTTCCAGAATCCTGTAATTGGTCAAGCTTGTCTAAAATAGAACAACAATCATAGACAGAAAAACCAGGGTTATTCCTGAAATTCTTCATCAAACTCTTAATTTTATAGTATTCTTCCAGTTTGAACATGTCATACCTATGCTATGTTTTATGCCTTGTCTAGATTCAGATCATAGGCTAGCAAAGATATATATTTATGTCAAACAAAAACAAGATTACGGATAATGTAGGGGGTATTATTTTATAGGCGCCCTGGTGGCTTCATTTTTGGGGGTTGTTTATCATTTTTTAAGTTACGAGAGCCACGCCCGCCTGACCAAAACTCGCCCTTACCAGATTGTTCTTCCCCAAAAGACGCTTTATAAAGCACATCAAAATCAGGAATCATGCCTTTTTTGATGTGTGAGAGACACATTTTAAAAAAACGACATCCATTCTTTAGCCAGTTCATTTTCTGGCCAGAGACAATTTGTTCACGAATACGCATCAATTCTACAATAAACATCTCTTCACGTGGCCGTTCGCGCTTAGCATAAAGTGCAAAAACCTGCCGAAAGCGAAGCTTTTCCTCATCCAAGTGCTCTATCATTTGTATTTCAGCTTCTATTTCGTTGCCGTCACCTGACATCGATATGCTAGAGCAAAAATCAACACCACGTTCTGAGTCAAAATAATCCACAGGAATCGTCTCAAAAGGTTCGAGGTCTTCATCAATACCCATTTGTGACAATAATTCTGTTTTTTTAATTCGCATAACCTGATGATAAACCGTCAAACTTCAATGATAGATTAATGTTCTAACAGTGTGGCATAAGTGATATGGCTTTTACCATAGGTTTTCTGATCAAGAATATGAAGCTCTTTGATCTCTTCTCGACCATCCGTCTCAATCACAAAAAGAGTTTCGTTTGTGACATAGTTGTTTTTCTGGAGTTCATTCAAGGCTTTTTGCACCAAAGAGCGACCATAGGGTGGATCCATAAACACAATATCAAAGCTGTTTTGTGCTTGGGGCAATGTGCGTGCATCTGCATTTAATAACAACACTTTGCCCTGGACATTCAAAGTCTCAATATTGCTCTGAATGGCTTTTACGGCTTGAGAGTGGTTTTCAACGAAGGTTATGAACTGTGCGCCACGTGATAGGGCTTCAAAACCATAGGCGCCAGACCCGGCAAAAACATCAAGCACTTTGGCTTGTAAGAGCTGTGATGCGCCAGACTCAGCCATTGCGAACGGTGCCGTCATCAGCGTGTTAAACACAGACTCACGTGTCCGCTCCATCGTAGGGCGGGTATTATTACCATCCATCACCTCAAGATGACGCCCTTTGAATGATCCAGAAATAATACGTGGCCTCTTCATGAAATATTACCCAACTGCTTTAAAAGCTTTTGCAAGCGCTCCCCGCTAATTTCCGTGGCAACTCCAGGTTTCAATTGTCCAAGCTTAAAATCACCATAGGAGTCACGAATAAGACGGTTGACCTGCAATCCACAATGCGCCATCACTCGCCTCACTTCACGGTTTTTTCCTTCATGCAGAGTAACCGTCAGCCAGTTATTTGATGATCCTTTTTTGAGCCCCTGCCAACTGACATGGACAGCACCATATTGAACGCCCTCGATCAAAACACCCTTTTTCAAGGCATCCAATTGCTCTTCATTGATATGCCCACGAACACGAACACGGTAAGTTCTTGCAAATTTATTCTTTGGATGTTCAAGAGCGCGCGCAAGGCCACCATGATTGGTCATGAGTAAAAGGCCTTCGGAGTTAATATCTAAGCGTCCAACCGATAGAATATGATCTTGGCCAAGATTAACAGCCTCAAAAACAGTGGAACGTCCTTCTGGATCATCATGTGTTGTCACCTGCCCGATGGGTTTATGATAGAGCCATAAACGTATAGAAGGTGGAGTCATTAAAGCATTACCATCAACCATGATGGCATCATTTTCAGAAATGACATAGGCCGGCGTATCGAGCACAGACCCATTGATTGTCACGCGTCCACTTTCGACCCAGCGCTCGGCTTCGCGCCGAGAACATAAACCTGCACGGGACATGGCTTTGGCAATGCGCATGCCAACGTATGCAGATTTTGAGCTATGAGATGATTGCACGGACATGGGCTTAGCGCGCCGTTGGATTGTGGTAATTTTGAACAGCGGAAACAATATCAGAAACAGCATGTGGTGGAACACAAAAACGGCGTGCACCCAAAGCGAGCATCTTGTTCACTGTTTCTGAATGAGACGTCAGTTCACCGCAAATTGTGACAGGGACGCTGGCCTCTAGACCGGCATCAATCACCATTGACATGAGTCGTAAAACTGATGGATGACACATATCAAACCAGTCGGTGACCAGATCATTGGTCCGGTCGGTGGCTAAAGTGTATTGTGTGAGATCATTAGAGCCAATTGATATAAAATCTGCATGTTTCACAAGCTCTTCAGCTTGAAGTGCTAGGGATGGGATCTCAACCATCACACCAATATCAGGACAGGGCATATCAAGCAGAGGATATTCCTCACAAAACTCTGAATAAATGCTCTGAATTGAGGCTTTGCATTCTTTAAATTCAGACACCGATGTCACAAAGGGTAAAAGAATTTTGATATCACCGTAACGCGCTGCTTCGATAAGTGCACGAATTTGGTTTTGCCAAAACTCTGGATATTGTTGACGCAAACGTACCGCACGCAAGCCCAGAGCAGAGTTATCTTTGCCAAGATGACTTTCCTTGACCCACTTCAAAGTCTTATCCGCACCAATATCAAACAATCGAACAACAAGACTCCCCTGAATACTTTGTGCCATCTCTGTATAAAGATCACGTTGTTCTGCCAAGGATGGCATGTCTGTACGATCAAACAAGATATACTCTGTACGGAACAAACCAACATTCTGAACCCCTTGAGAGCGCAAAGCTGAAAGGTCATTCAGCTGTGTCACAGCGCCTTCTAGCGCAACCAGCTCTCCATCAATCGTACGAATAAACCCACGACCTTTCAGTGCTGCTTGTACAAAATGCTGTTTCTCAATTCTTGCTTGTGAGATTTTGGCCAAGTGCTTCTGATAAAGCCCTGTGTCAGGGTCAACAATCACCTCACTGGCCTCTGAGTCCAAGATCAGCCTTTGTCCATTAAGGACTGAAACGGCACAAGACACATCCAAGCCAGACACAATTGGCATCCCCATTGATCGGGCCAGAATAGCTACATGATCTTGGCGTGTACCGTGTTGCACTATAATCCATGTCACAACATTAG
>CAXRKA010000136.1:0-11516 GCA_964231155.1 Alphaproteobacteria bacterium
GAGCATTCAGCTTCTCATTAAGTTCTTTTTCTTTCTTCTCAACGTAAGTTTTGGCACGAGATTGAAGCTCCGCAACGATATCGTCATTGAAACCTTCAATTGATGTCAACTCTGATGCCTCAATAAAGGCAACATCATCGACACTTACAAAACCTTCAGCCACCAACAAACGCGCAATCACATCATCAACGTCCATAGCTGTCATGAATGTTTCAACGCGTTGTTTTGTTTCTTCTTCACGGCGTTCAGCTTCTTCAGCTTCTGATAGAATATCAATCTTCCAATCAAGCAAGATTGAGGCTAGACGTACGTTTTGACCACGACGTCCAATCGCAAGAGATAATTGATCTTCAGCAACAACAATCTCGATGTGCTTCTTCTCTTCATCAAGAACCACCTTGGATACAACCGCTGGTTGCAATGCATTGATGACAAAGGTTGCAACATCTGGTGACCATGGAACAATGTCAATTTTCTCACCATGAAGTTCATTCACAACTGCTTGAACGCGGCTACCGCGCATACCAACACAGGCCCCAACAGGATCAATAGAACCTTCATTGGATGCCACCGCAATTTTAGCACGGCTACCTGCGTCACGCGCCACAGCCTTCACTTCAATCACACCTTCGTAGATTTCAGGCACTTCTTGAGCAAACAAACGTGCCATAAATTCTGGATGTGTACGCGACATAAAGATTTGTGGGCCACGTAACTCACGACGTACATCGTAAATATACGCACGGATACGGTCGCCATTTTTAACGCGTTCACGTGGGATTGACTCATCACGGCGCACAATACCTTCTGCCTTGCCGAGATCAACAATGATGTTGCCATAGTCAACACGCTTTACAACACCTGAAACAATCTCGCCCGCACGATCTTGGTACTCTTCAAATTCTTTCTCGCGCTCAGCATCACGAACTTTTTGTTTAATCACTTGTTTTGCTGTTTGGGCTGCAACGCGACCAAAATCAAGCGGAGGTAATTCTTCAATTAGAAATTCACCAACCTTGGCGTCTTTTTTCTCTTTAATAGCATCAGCCAGAAGAATTTGACGCTGTTCGCTTTCAATCTCTTCTAAAGTTTCAACAACCTCTTGGTAACGGAACAATGTAATCACACCGCTTGCACGATCAATCTCTGCACGGATGTCATTTTCCTGGCCATATTTAGCACGTGCTGCTTTTTGAATAGCTTCTTCCATCATCAAGACAAGCTCATCTTGATTGAGGCCTTTTTCACGTGCAATGTCTTCTACTGCGCTTAAAATTTCCATGGTTTGGTTTCCTTTTACTAGAGTTAGTTATGTTTTTTCGTTTTGTTGATTAATTCTTCGGTTAAAATAAGTTTTGCTTCTTCAATATCGTTGGCGGGCACATCATAATCCGTACCATCCACATTGATAGAGACAACGTCATCTGTGGCTGACAATAGACGGCCATGATATTTCTTACGACCTTCCTCATTTGGAATAAAAGTTTTGATCTTTGCTTCAAAACCAAGATATCTCAAGAAATCATCCTTTGTTATTAATGGACGGTCGATACCTGGAGATCCAACCTCTAAGCTATATTCACCATCAATAGGATCTTCCACATCCAATAACATAGAGACTGTGTGTGTGATTTTTGAGCACTCACCCAAACTGATAGTTTTTTCATCAGGATTTGTTGTCTCAACCATCACATTCACAGTTTTATTTGTGACCTTAATAGCAACAAGATTATATCCCATATCTTCAATGGCTGAAGAAATGATATCTCTAATCTTTATTTCAATTGGCGTTCTTGCCATTCTTATGCCCTTCTTGTCTTTCAAATCTTTAGGAAATAAAAAAGGTCGGTCTTTTGGGACCAACCTGTTTTAAAGGCTTAATTTTCATACAAACTATGTTATTTTGAGCGTGAAATCAAGCAAAAACTCAGATAATTTAATATTTGCCTCGTTCTATCTTTTGATTTAACCTCGGCCTCCAAAGAATAGAGACACCATTCAGCTATGCGTATTTTATACAAATATCTAACATTATTATTGAGCCCTCTTATCTATTTGTACCTTAAGTACCGTCAAAAGAAGGGCAAAGAGCATGTTGAACGGTTTTCTGAACGTCTGGGCCACCCGTCTAAAACACGACCTGACGGTCCACTAATTTGGTTTCATGGTGCCAGCGTTGGTGAAACATTATCAGTCATCCCTTTGATTCACACCATCAAAGAAAGCTTTCCCACAGTGAATATACTCATGACAAGTGGCACTGTGACGTCTGCGGCCCTCATTGAGAAGCGTCTTGGTGATGAGATTATCCACCAGTTTTTCCCTGTAGACGTTTACACTTGGTCTCAGCGTTTTATTAATTATTGGAAACCAGACAGTGTGTTCTGGGTCGACTCTGATTTCTGGCCAAACATGCTGTCTTTGATCAATGAAAGAGATATCCCTGCAGCCTTGATTAATGCGCGCGTCGGAAAGCACTCGAGTGATAAATGGAAAAAAGCTGCTCAATGGTCAAAATATATGATGGACACTTATCAGTTTGCTCTGGCTCAAACAGATCAAGATGCTCAAAACATCAAAGATATGGGACTAGAAAATGTCGAGATTATAGGCAACTTAAAGTTCGCCTCTCCAGCTCTACCCTTTGATAAAGACGTGCATGAAGAACTAAAAGGTATCATTGGCAACAAAACAATCATCACATTTGCCAGCACACACCCCAATGAAGAGCCAGCCCTATTAGATCATTTAGATGACATTATGAAATCTCATCCAGACATCTTTGTAATGCTTGTCCCCCGCCACCCTCACCGCGGCGATGAGATCAAAGCACTTGTTGATGAATACGGCTTCAAAAATGCGCAACGCAGCAAAAAAGAAACAATAGAAAGTGATACAGCCGTTTATATTGGCGACACACTAGGCGAGATGGGCCTCTATTATAAACTGTCTGACATTGTGATCATTGGTGGCTCTTTCGTGACACATGGTGGCCAGAACCCGATAGAGGCAACACATTTGGACTGTGCCATTGTTTACGGACCTCACATGTTTAATTTTAAAGAGATCTGCGCACAACTTGAAGGTGCTGAGGCCATTATCAAATGTGAAGATGATAAAGATCTCAAATCAACGCTCACCGATCTTCTCGAGCAGCCCGAAAAGAAAGCTGAGCTCAAGAAGCGCTCTTATGATCTATCACAGAAGAATCTTGCAATCAAAGATAGCTTCTTTGATCGTATGAAGCCCATCATAAAAGCAGCTATGTAATGACCTTAAAAACACCAGAGTTTTGGTATGATACAGAGAAAAAGCCCAACTTCATATTGAAGCTGAGCGCAGCGCTGTATCAGGTCGTATCAAACAGACGAATTAAAAAGCAACCTTTATACAAAAGTCCACTACCCGTTATCTGCATTGGTAATTTAACGGCTGGTGGTACTGGCAAAACCCCGCTTGTTCGATATCTGCGCCATTCATTGACACAAAATGGTTATACACCTGTTGTTTTGACACGTGGTTATGGCGGACGTCTAGATAATATTGTATTGAATGCTGATTCACTTAATCGTTACTCTGCCAAGGAAACGGGAGATGAAGCCCGCCTCCATGCGAATGACGGCTTAACGATTATTGCAAAAGATCGCGTCAAAGGCGCACTGATTGCCGCATCAGAAACCGATGCAGATATCATCATTATGGATGATGGATTTCAAAACCCATATCTGCATAAAGACCTTTCCATTATCGTTGTTGATGGAGAAATAGGTTTTGGAAATGAGTTTATTATCCCTGCCGGCCCTTTGAGAGAGCCTGTTATGGAGGGCTTAAGACGCGCCGATACTATGGTAATCACCGGTCAGGCAGATCAGAAGAAGATAGAAAACACCTACGGGTATCTTATTTCATGTTTTAAAAGCAAAACAATTGTTAGAGACTCTGCTCCATCAAAATCAAAAACATATATTGCTTTTGCTGGCCTTGGCAGACCAGAAAAGTTTTCTGAGACACTAAAAAGTAATGGTTATAATATCCAAGAACTCATTACTTTCCCAGATCATCATCTCTATACATCAAAAGAACTAGAAAACCTTCTCAATAAATCAACAGAGTTGATCACCACTGAAAAGGATTGGGTGCGATTGCCTGCCGAATGGCGTGATAAAATAATATATCTTCCCATACATTATGAGCTCAATGACGAGTTTACGGCGTCAATCATACAATCTTTAAAAGATAAAAAGTAATTACTGATCGGACATTTCTGCCAAAGACTTGGCTAGGTCAATAAGCTGATTGCGTGCTTTTTCATTATTAATTTGCGCATAATAACGAACCAACTCGATCGCTTTTTTATCAAAAAACGGATCAGCATTTTTCTGCTTATTGTCATTGCCTGTTTCTGTTGTGTAACCAGATTGATCCTGTTCAGACAATCCCATTATAAAACTAGAATCTCTATTAAAATAGAAGTTTATTCCCTTAAAAAAGCTCAACAAATCCACCCTCAAAGCTAGAGACACGTCCGCTAAACGACTAATCGTCACACGATTAGTGCCTTTTTCATACTTCTGTAATTGCTGGAAAGTAATACCAATTTGGTCTGCGAGCTGTTCTTGTGTTAAGTTCTTTAGCAAGCGATATTTTTTAATATTATGACCAATAATTTTGTCGTCCTGTCCAGCCTTACCCTTTACTTTACCGAGTGTGTTATCCATTATTATCCGTTATATATCTAAAATTGTGAATACTTTAGTATGCATATGATAATGGCATATTAAAGCACCCCTGTATAGGAAAATCGTATATTATATGAAAAATTATAATAGCTCAGCTATATGAGCCCTTAAAGAATCTAGCCCCTCTCGCTTTTCCGCACTGGTCAATAATGGCTCTGGAAAAGCAGCAACATGCTTCTGTAATATCTGTTTTGTTGATTGAATCAGTGGCTCAATCTCTGATTTCTTAACCTTGTCACTTTTAGTCAAAATGACACAATAACTGACAGCCGCCTCATCAAGCAGTGACATCACATCTTCATCATTTTTCCCAATTCCACGTCGTGAGTCGATTAATAGAAAGAGACGCTTAAGCGTCGTACGCCCCTGTAGATAATCTTTAGACAGTTTTTCCCATTGCCTTATCTTTATTTTAGGCGCTTTGGCATAGCCATAACCTGGCATATCAACAATGTATAGGTACTCTTCTAACTCAAAGAAGATAAGCTCTTGTGTACGGCCTGGTGTTTGTGATGTGCGTGCCAAAGCCTTGCGGTTGGTCAGTGCATTAATTAAAGATGATTTACCCACATTAGAACGTCCTAAAAAGGCAAATTCGGGGTATTTCTCTGGAATCAATCTTTGCAAACTGCCACAAGCAGCCGCAAAATCAATATGCTTTTTAAATAAGGCTTTGGGGCTGAGCCCGCCCAATCGACGACCAACCATAGGACCTATCCTTTGTTATGCAGAGTCTTTGTTCTTGGCTGTATTCTTAGCCATCTTCTTCTTTATAACATATTGTTGAAGAATACCAAAAAGATTGGAGCAGACAAAATAGACAACCAATCCAGCAGGAAAACGTGAAAAGAGATATGTCATAAAGATCGGTAACATCAAGAAAACGTTTTTTTGTATGTCATCTGTAGGCTTTGGATTGAGCTGCTGCTGTAAAAACATAGACAAACCATAAAGCAATGGCAGAGCACCAATCGTCAAGAAGCCAGGTGTATCAAATGGCAATAAACCAAAGGCATTAAACACATTGGTTGGATCTTTATCAGATAGATCTGTTATCCAGCCATAGAACGGTGCGTGACGCATTTCGATAGAAACATACAAAACCTTATAGAGAGCAAAAAAGATTGGAATTTGTATCAACATGGGTAAACAACCACTGGCTGGACTCACCTTCTCTTTTTGATACAGACTCATTAGTTCTGATTGCATTTTTTCACGATTGTCAGGATATTTCTCTTTGATCTCTTTCATCTTCGGCGCCAGATCTTTCATCTTGTTCATATTGATAAACGCCTTATTGGCCAAAGGAAACGCCAGTAATCGCATTAGGAGCGTCACAGCAATAATAGCCAGGCCAAAGGGAGCATGTGCCCCCCAATCTGAAAACAGTTGTCCAAACCAAAGGAGAGACAAATAGAGTGGCTTTGTAATGATATAGAACCATCCAAAATCAATGGCCAAATCAAAGTGCGGAATATTTAAATCTTCTCCATAGGCATTCAAAAGATTAAGCTTCTTTGCACCAACAAAGAAACGCTTAGTGACTTGTCGACTTTGACCAGCTGATAAATCTATCCGCTCACCCAAAACATCTGCTTGATATAGCGTTCTATCATCATCAATTTTACGATGTGAATACTTTGCCTTTTTAGCCTGATCATCTTCTGAAATAATGCTTACAAACCAATACTTATCTGTAATACCAAGCCATCCCTTGCCTGGATTATCAATCTCAACCGGCTCATCATCTTCCATATCGCTATAGTCAATTTCGCTGAGTTCTTGATCCATATAGGCAATACCGCCCTGATGCATAATCGTTGATAAGGGCTCCTCATAATTGGAATGAGAAATCGTTTTGGAGATTAAGCTGTATGGATAAAGCGTAGCTGGCGCATTAGACACATTACGAACACTGTCACGCACTGTCATCATATAGTGCTCATCCACAGATATCTCTCTCATGTACTCTAGCCCCTCTGGGCTGTTCCACTTGAGAATAAGAGGGTTTTCGGGAGTAAGTTTATACTTATTGCCATTGGCTACACGCCAAACTGTATTTTGGCCCGGTACAGAAACACCCTGCTGGCCAGCTATCCAACCTGTCTCAATAAAATAAGGCTGTAATGTTTTAGAGGGATGCAGAAGTTGAACCAACTCTTCTTTGTCTAAAGTTTCGTAGTATCCCTTCAAAGCCATATCATCAATGCGGTTACCCGTTGTTGATAAAGAACCGCTCAGAACATCATTATCAATAGCTATACGTTGCCCTTTTAAAGCTTCTTCAATATCCAATATTACTTGAGAGCTTTCAGCAACACTCAACGTTTCAGGTGCCACTTCAACTGTGAGATTCACTTGGCCTTGGTGTTGTAAATTTTGAACATTGTTTGCCGGTGGGAAGAAAATATAAAAACCTGTTAGAAAGACGATCGAGAGAATAAAAGCAACAAGAAGGTTCTTTTGTTCTTCGGTACTTGGGGGCTTATTCGGCTGCATGGGACTACTTTATGTTGAGGTTTTTAAGTTGGGACGTTTTTAGCAAATCAAACACGATCTTGCCAAGTGAATTGATCAGGAACTGGGTCAAATCCACATTGTGACCATGGATGACAGCGCAAAATACGTTTTGTACCCAGCACGCTGCCCTTAGTCAGGCCATGCTTATCTATGGCTTCTTTAGTATACTCGGAACAACTGGGCTCAAATCGGCATGAAGCTCGTGTTGCTGATCCATAGAATAATGCTTGATAGGCTGTTATAAATATCTTCCCTAAACGTTTTGCTATATTCTTTTTCATTCTTTTATTTTCTCAACTTTGTTATTTTAGTTGTTTTTCAATCCAAGTTTTTGAAGAGCCTGATGGAGATCTTGACTCAGTTTCTGAAAATCGTAATTTAGGATGGAATGACGTGCGATCATGACAATATCTTTGCCTGTCTGGCTTGAAAGAAACGCTTCTTTACGGATCAGTTCTCGCATACGACGCTTAGCTTTATTGCGCTGAACAGCGCCCCCCACTTTTTTACTGGCTGTATACCCTACACGCACAGCTTCTGTTTCATTATTAGCAAGCTGAATAACAAATGCAGGCATCACCCACTTTATCCCACTATCGCGGGCCAAGAGGAAATCTTTGCGTTTCTTTAAAGTTGAAATAGTCACGAGGTCAATAACCGTGATAAAGCCATGTCAGCACTAGCTAACAGCAATGCGCTTTCTGCCTTTAGCACGACGACTATTGAGGACGGCACGGCCGGCCTTAGTTTGCATACGAGCACGGAAACCGTGTGTGCGTGTACGGCGAATAACACTCGGCTGATATGTATGCTTGGTATTCTTTGCCATGTCTATAAACTCCTCAGTTTAAACCTAATTCTTTATGTTTCATTCTTCGAATGTGTGTTTTAGTCTGCAAAATAGAAAATGTCAAACAGATAATCACCGTTTTTTGCTAAAAAATTGAGGATTATGCCGCTAAAAAACCTTGTTCGATGGCTCGATTGAGACGTTCAGCAAAATCAGCACTATTCAGCGCCCCTTCACCCTCAACAATGCGGGCCTGATCAAGAAGCAACCAAACAATATCTTTCATTGTCTGTGTGTCCTCACCTTTTTCTAATCGTTCCTGCAATCCTTTAATAATACTATGGTTTGGATTGATCTCCATAATCCGTGTAAATGACTTATCCAGATGCTGATTTTCACGCAGTAAACGCTCCATGTTGATATCCAGATCACCATCTTGCATAACCAGACATACCGGGCTGGAACTGAGACGATGTGAAACACGGACTTCACGAATAGACGTCGTCAGCGTTTTAGAGATGAAATCAATCAGTGGCCCCAAGTTTGTATCATCGTTAGATGCTTCTGCTTCATTCTCCTGCTCTTTATCTTTTGATGTATCTTTTCCATCAAACTCAGCAAGATCATCACTGGCCTGAGCTACCGATTTAAATGGTTTACCTTCAAACTCATGAACTTGTGTCAGCCAAAAACTATCAATGGAATCATGCAGTAACAGAACTTCAATCTCTCTATCTTTAAAGCCTTCTAAATACGGGCTTTTACGCATATTCTCAAGCTGCTCACCTGTCATGTAGTAAATGGCCCTTTGTTTATCATCCATGCGCTCAACATAATCAGATAATTTAGACTGGTTTTCACTATCGTGTGTTGTATCAAACTGAATAACTTTAAAGAGCTGGTCACGATGCTCCACATCCTCATAGAGTCCTTCTTTAAGAACAGCACCAAAGTTGAATATAAAATCTTTATAACCCGTCTTATCTTTATCCGCCGTTTTCTCAATTGTCCCGAGGACTTTCTTGACGATCCCAGAACGGATTTTACGCACCATGGGGTTGTTTTGTAACATCTCCCGGGACACATTAAGTGGTAGGTCCTGGCTATCCACAACACCACGCAAGAACCTAAGATATGGCGGCACTAAACCTTCACAGTTATCTGTGATGAATACTTTTTTGACATAGAGTTTTGTATGATGCTGACGTCTTGGATCATAGAGATCAAATGGCCTCAACGATGGGATGTAGAGCAAGACTTTATATTCCAACAAACCTTCAACAGCCCAATGGAGGTTCATCCAGGGCTTATCTGTTCCATGAAGAGCCTGTTTATAAAAACCTTCGTACTCTTCCTGAGAGATCTTGTCCTTGGCTTTATGCCATAGTGCTTCAGCATCATTGAGTGCCTTGGTCTCATTACCCTCAGTGATCAAACTCACAGGCACCGCAATATGATTAGAATATGTTTTGACAATATGCTCTAAACGCACAGCTTCAAGGTATTCAAGCTGATCATCTTTAAGATGGAGAGTAATTGTTGTTCCTCGCCCTTCTTCTCGCTCTGCTTGTTCAATTGTATAGCCAGTGCGTCCATCTGATGACCAAAGAAAAGCCTTGTCTTCATTGGCCTTTTGAGTGAGCACATCAACCTTCTCGGAAACCATAAAGGCGGCATAGAAACCAACACCAAATTGACCAATCATATCAGAAACATCACCGCCTTTTGAGGCTTTGCTTTTGCTCTTTAAGCCTTCCATGAGGCGCGCTGTTCCTGAACTGGCAATTGTTCCAAGGTTTTGCTTCAAATCGTCTTCATTCATGCCAATACCATTATCGATAATGGTGAGTGTTTTATTTTCTTTATTGGCTTGAATAGAAACAGAATAATCTGTCGATTGGCCTTTGTAGCTTTTATCACTTAAAACCTTATAGCGATGATGTTCGCAGGCATCAGAGGCGTTTGAAATCAACTCTCTCAAGAACACCTCTTTATCGGAATAGAGTGCATTGGCAACAATATCTAAAAGTCGCCCGACTTCAGCTTCAAATTGTATTGTATTTTTCGACATATTTACCCCTTACGGACATCGCTCTAACATTGACATGCATGCAATATAACGTGTGGGTCTAATATTTCAAGAATTCTAGGACTATAAATCTTTGCCGTTGATCGACCATTTGCCCGTTTTATGATGGTAACCAAGGTCAAAGCTTAGGACGGTTTTGCCCTTTTTCCGTTTTTTCTTACCATGTGTTTCCGCAAGCGTTAAAGCGACAATGGCTGGGAATTGTGAGCCTTGCGCCAATTGAGACGCTGTTTGAGGCGCCACACTCTTTTGGATATTGGCGGCCAACTCATCCCAGCCTTCAATTTCAATCCCTAGGCGGCTTTTGCTAGGCTTTGATGATGCATGACCAAATGCACCTTTTATCCTAACAACAACACCGTTATTGAGAACAACCTGTGAGTTTTTAATGCGTACGCCTAGTTTCGTCCCCTTAACAGCTTTAAATATTGAAGCAATGTCAAAGTCAGGTGGTTTTATTTGACCTGTCGAGACATCCCCTAAATCTACGAATGAAGGAAAATGATCAAGATCAATATCCTTATATTCCATTGTAAATTCTAGTTTCTTGGGGAACATCGTTCCTGCCAAGACATTGGAATTTGCAATATCTATGGCCAATTTATTTTGACCTGACATACGGTTCTTATCATCAACAGTGTAGTTCTTAGTTGAGTTGATCTTATCAATGGTAAAAAGCTCACCATCAGCCACTTCACTCACCGTTAGATTTTCAAGAACCATAGTGCTTTCAAGTTCTTTGTAGGCTGGCTTCAGCGTGCTCACATCAATGCCACCCTTCTGCGTATCAGAAAGTAAATTACTAGAGATCCAGTCATCTTCTTGTGGCACAAAGCTAAATGCTGCCACATAGCTATCTCCATTGATGAAATAAGACTTTGTTTCTGTCGCGACTTGATTGGCTGGCGTTATCTGAACATCAAAGCCTTTTGCACGTGTTTCAACGTATTCAAGCCCTGTCCCAATTTTACTCCATTCACCGGATAGCTCTTCAATTTGAACAAAAGGATCATTTAAGCCACCATTGTTTTGGCTTATGCCGTTGAATTCAAACTGAAAAAGATTTTCACTGACATCAGAATCACTCCATACAATTTTGTTATTTTGTGATTGAATATCAATTGGATATTGTGAATTCCCAACCTTAAGTATTAACTTTGATGGCATAGCAAAACTGCCAGAAATCATTTTTGATGAAGCGTCAGAAATCATATTTGCGGCTATATTACCAAGGTGAAGATCTGCAGCGTCTAGGTCCAGTGATATTGATGGAAGTGTCACAGCATAATAGTCACCTTCATCCGTATAATCTTCGCGGCCCGTCAGTTCAACATTGTTGGAATCCTCAAAAACACTGAGAAATGAAGAGATTTTGGCC
>CAXRKA010000137.1:0-6197 GCA_964231155.1 Alphaproteobacteria bacterium
GAAGCATTAAGAATGCGGAATTGTATGCCTGACCGATCAATTGCTTTTGCCATAATTCCATCAAGTGCGTCGATTTCCCTAACCAAATGGCCCTTGCCCAATCCACCAATCGCTGGATTACACGACATCACACCAATCGTATCTACATTATGCGTCAAAAGAAGTGTTTTAACGCCCATACGTGCAGAAGCGGCAGCAGCCTCGGTGCCGGCATGGCCACCACCGATAACAATCACATCATAATCTGTTTCTATTTGCGTGTTCATTTTTGCTCTGCTTATACGTCTTGATAAAATCTGGTGTATTCTGTCAAATTTGCTATAATTTTCAACAAAAAAGTCATATTGCTCTTATGTTTCGTGCCTTAAAAAAAGATATACCTGCGTTTTTACATGTTGATGGTTATGATGTTGCGCTTCGCCACAATAAGCGTGCAAAACGATATACACTCCGATTTAACAGCAAAAAACAGAAATGCATCCTAACACTCCCTCGACGCTTTTCTCTTGATGCCGCGTATCAGTTTTTGGGGCAAAAGCGCTTTTGGATAGAAGAACAACATCAAAAATATATTTGGCCGCACCCCAAAAACACCATTTTGCTTCATGGCACGCTCTACAATATTCTTTGGAAAGATTCCCGTGGATTACAATATGAAGTAAATAGAAAAGAAAACACTCTTACTTTACTCTGTCCAAAGTCAAAAATTGAACGATGTTGCAAAAAAGCTCTAGTATCATACGCTAAAGAACAAATAGAAAAATACACACAAAGAACTGCACAAGCACACCACATTCCTTTTCAAAACTTATCTATCAAAGACACACTATCTCGTTGGGGAAGCTGTTCATCAAATGGACAATTGAATTTTTCATGGCGTCTGGTCATGGCGCCCGATGATGTTATTGATTACGTGGTTGCTCATGAATTAGCACATATCAAACACATGAACCACTCGGCCGATTTTTGGTCCTGGTGTGATCAACTTTCAAACAATATGGCGTTTGGGAAACAATGGATCAAAGACAATGGGACACTGTTTCATGCATGGCAGAGTGAAACCTGCCTTGATCAAACAATTTTATGATAAGTTTTTAGCTGATTAGCCCGAGAAGTTTTCTCCAGGTGCAGGATCTTCAATTATTGGCATACCCTCAACAACCAATTGTTCATCTGATAAAGATACCATACCGTCTCTTTCAACATGAACAGAGGCTTTAAACAAAGAATCTTTGAAAATCATATAAGAATCAAGACTCACTACTGTGTCACTTTTTGCTTCAATTATCTCTAACGGCTTAATCATTTTTTCAAGCGCCTTCAGGCCTTTTTCTGGTGGCTGATCTTTCCAATTAATTTCTGATGGATTCTCAACAATCAAAAAACGTCCATGACGGCCACGGACGTGATCAAAAAAGAATTTCACGTAGTCTTTGACCGTTTCGTCTGTGATATGAATGGGTGATTTTTCGTTGATGACGTAGATTGGCTGGTTTGCCCAATTCAGAACCTGCAGTTCTTCACCATTTGTAATAATCAATTTTTCTAGAACAGGGTCTTGAGTGCTATCTGTAATTCTCAGAAGATCATACTCTGCATAGAACGGTAGATCATGTCGAAAGACTTCTGTTGTATTTGGGTCAAACTCTATACCTTCAAGTTTTGGGCCGATCTCGGCCAGGAAACGAGGTATATCTTCGGGATTCTCCGCTTGCCAATCAATATTGTACATTCTTTTTTGCCTTTTTTTTTATTTTTTTCACACAGTGAAGGTTAGCGTAAGAATAACATAAGGACAAGATGTTGATAAGTCTTTGTGTCATTCTTTAATATAACAGTTTCACATTATCATCTGTGTTTTATTAACATTTTATGTGTGAATAAAAAGGAGAACCTAAATAAACGTAAAAAGAGACGTTATTATCTAGGTTTATCTATAATTCCAGGCTATTTTTTGTTACAAACGAAACATACAAAACAAAAATTATCCACTTAATCCACAGTACAATAACAACATCAATATTTTATATATTATATTTATGATTATATATGTCTGACCGTATAAGAGATATTTTATTAAATAAAAATAGTCCTTCAAAGATACCTGTATGGTTTATGCGTCAAGCAGGACGTTATTTACCTGAATACATGACTATTCGATCTCAGCATCCTGAGTTTTTATCCTTGGTTTATCATCCCCAGAATGCAACGCGTGTGACAATGCAACCCGTAGAGCGTTATAATATGGATGCGGCTATATTGTTTTCTGATATCTTAGTTATCCCACATGCTCTTGGTTATGATGTTCAATTTAAAAAAGGCGAAGGCCCTGTATTGAGTGTTGTTGATCATAATGAAAAACGCATTCACCCAGAATCGATCAATATTCAAGACACTTTATCCCCCATCTATGAAACAATATCCAAGACCAGGAAAGAATTAGATGATCATAAAGACCTTATTGGCTTTTGTGGTGCTCCATGGACAGTTTTTTGTTATATGGTTCAAGGTCATGGAAAGACAGATTTTCCAAAAGCGCGTTCGCTTATAAAAGACAATCCAGATTTAGCCCAAATATTGATGGATGATATTATATCTTCAAGCATAGAGTATTTAAAATCTCAGGTTGATTCTGGAGTTGATCTATTACAGATCTTTGATAGCTGGGCTGGTCTTTTAAAAGATGATGAGATAGCATTGAATGAGTATATATATAAAGCAAATCAACGTATTGTCTCAGCATTACAAGATTATGCGCCTCATATCCCTATTATTGGATTTCCAAAAGGCTTACACCAAGAACAGCTTATAGATTATATTCAAATCGTAGGTGTCCAGGGATTGTCGATTGATATGTTTGTTGATATTCATTGGGCACGCGATCATTTACAGGACAAAGTCACAGTCCAAGGAAATTTACATCCTGATATTTTACGAGATGGTGGTGATCCATTGACAGATCAAACACGAATAATATGTAAGACATTATCAGAGGGTCCATTCATATTTAATCTTGGTCATGGCATTGATAAAGATACACCTGTTGATCATGTAGAGCAGGCCGTCTCTGAAATTCATAAATTTAAGTCATAGGTAAGAAGAGATGGCACAAAAAAAATCAAAAAAAGAAGAACAGCAGAGAATAGCTGTTGTTTTATTTAATCTTGGTGGCCCAACATCCAAAGAAGTTATACAGCCATTTCTATATAAGTTTCTATCCGATAAAAATATTATCCGTGCTCCGGCATTGATTAGAAAGACAATCGCAGGCTTAGTGGCTTATTTTCGCTCTCGCGGTGAGGCACTTGAGGCTTATGGTGAAATGGGCGGTCAGTCCCCACTGCTTAAAAACACATTGGCTCAACAAGATGCACTTCAAGCTGTCATCGAAAAGAAGCTTAAAGGTCATATTGTCAAAACCTATACATGCATGTGTTATTGGCATCCTATGGCAGATAGTGTTGTTCCTATGGTTCAAGCCTTTGAACCAGATAAAGTTATTTTAGTTTCACTTTATCCACAGTTTTCAACAACAACATTTAAATCCTCTCTTGAAGAATGGGATCATTATTCAAAAGAGTATGGTTTGAAAGCGGAAACATCCGTTCTTTGTTGTTACCCTAAAGATGATGGTTTTATCAAAGCCTCTGTAAAAAACGTAGGCAAAGCCATTAATAAATGTCTTAAGAAGACAGGCCAACATCCTAGAGTTTTGTTTTCTGCACATTCTTTGCCAGAAAGTTATGTTGATGATGGAGATCCATATGCGTGGCAATGCGAACAAACAGTCATAGAAATAGCCAACCGCCTTAAGTTAAAAAAGAAAGATTACAGAGTGTGTTATCAATCTAAGATTGGTCCACAAAAATGGCTAGGCCCACAAACAGAAGATGAAATTATCCAAGCAGGTCACGATGGTGTCCCTATTATTATTTATCCTCATGCTTTTGTATCTGAACATGTTGAAACGATTGTTGAATTGGGTATCGAATATAAAGAGGTTGCGGAGGAAGAGGGTGTCACATACTACGATGTTGTACCAACCGTTATGACCGATAAAGATTTTATCAAAGGTCTTTCACAGCAAATATTGGCCATTTTGGGTCGCAAAAAACCACGTATTTCTTCAGGTCACGAAAATGGACGTTGCCTATGTCCAAAACGTTATGGTGATTGTTGCCAAAGAACTTTCGAATCAGGAAAAAACGGATTACAATCAAGAATATGAAGAGATTCTCATATACTATAGCCGTTTGTATTCTCTGCTTTTTAGCAACAGCTTGTGTTGGCCCACAAATAGAGCGTAAAAATTTTACGAAAGCACAAATCAATGCAGAAGCTGAAAAACAACGTTTGGCGTTTTTAAAACGCATTCATGAAGAAGAAGCACGTCTCTATAATTTATCAGCACCAATTCTTGCAAAAAACCAAGATATTTGTAATGAGCTGGCAGATAAAAAAGCCTTTGCTATGGGGTTTCAGACAATACGTTTGAATAAGTTTCCTACAGAATATCGCCGTGCAGCCAAAGAAGTCTACAGTTTAACAAAAGACAACCTTGTTGTAAGACATGTTTTTGATGGATTTGATGCTCAAAAACAGGGCTTAAGGAAAGGCGACGAGATATTGGCTATCGCAGGTATTGATGTCCCCAATCAGCCTTCAGACTGGGAAGCTTTTGATAAAAAGCTCAAAGAGCGTATGAATGAAATAGATATTCAGGCACAAGAAAAAGTGGCTATTGTCATTCGTCGTGGAGACACCACTGCGGTTAGAAGAATAACACCCTATTTTACATGTAATTACAGTATAAATTACTATGTTAAGGATAGTAAGAATGCTTACGCAGATGGTAAAAAGATTGCCATTTATCGTGGTTTATTAGAAAGCTTAGAAGATGAAGTTTTGGCCATGGTTATTGCTCATGAGCTTGCCCATAATGTTATGGGGCATGTTGAAGCAACAATGAAAAATATACGATTGGGTCAATTTTTAGGTACAATTATGGATGTTTTTTCACTGACTCAAGGTATTGAAACAGGTGGGTACTGGTCAGATAAAACACCTCAATATATAGACTTACATTATTCCCAAGATTTTGAGGTTGAGGCTGACTATGTTGGCCTATACCTTTATGCGCGTTCTGGATATAGCCTTGATCGTGCTGTTGATACATGGAGACAAATGGCGGTAGCAACCAATCTTGAAGACTTAGTTCCTGATCCAAAAAGCACTCATCCATCAACAGCAGAGCGTTTCTTACAAATGGAAGCGGCCATTGAAGAAATCCGAGAAAAGCAGAAAAATGGTGAACCACTTAAGCCAGAGCTTGGTGATATCAGTGAAATTATAGAAGATATATCAGAGGAGTTTTAATGTCTGGGTTTATTTTAGAGAATTATCTTGTTTTTAAAGCCCTACACATCATTTCTTTTACAGCTTGGATGGCTGGTCTGTTTTATTTACCCAGATTATTTGTTTATCACACAAAAACAAATGTTGGCAGCGAAGCTGCAGAACTATTTCAAACAATGGAACTGAAGCTGCTTCGGATTATTATGAATCCAGCTATGATTATTACATGGGTATTGGGATTTTTACTCTTAAAATCCAACCCAGAACTTATGTCTCAAGGATGGATGCACGCTAAACTCACAGCCGTTTTTATCCTGAGTGGTTATCATGGATTTTTGTCTAAAACACGAAAGCGTTTTATCACCCAGGACGGGATAAAATCAGAAAAGTTTTATCGTTGGATCAATGAGGTTCCAACAGTGCTTTTAATCGTGATTGTTCTTTTGGCGATTGTAAAACCGTTATAAGCACAGGCCTCATTAAATTGACCATGTGACGATGCAAGCGATGGTTATGGTGGTCTTGAATATATGCGCCCTCGATTGTAACGTTTTGAGATTTGCCACCAATCTTTGAGTTTGGCAAACATATTTTCAACTTTGGTTTTAGAATATTCACAACTCATCACCGCTTGGACAGAAGACACCGATGAAGAAAACATCATCAAAATCTTCTTTGCTACACATCTGGTAACCATCAAGGGCTACAATCTTAAGCCCATGTTTCAAGCCCTCACCAACCAATCACTTAAGTCAGTCCTTACATTTGACGATAGATATAGAAACACTATGAATACGAAACAAACTTATGTCATTGCCGTTTCTATTGACTGGAAAGGTCAA